>JBBQKV010000013.1:0-33804 GCA_038327245.1 Acidobacteriota bacterium | reverse complement strand
GGAATTCTGCTCGCCGGACTGGGAACGGCATCCGGGCAGGGCTGCGGCGAGTGGATGTGGGCCAACCCGGCGCCGCAGGGCAACCTTCTCGCCGGCGTCGCTCACGGCGACGGCCTCTGGATCGCGGTCGGCCGCGCCGGGACGATCCTGTCGAGCACCGACGGAGCAACGTGGACCCAGCAGATCGCCAACCCCAAGGTCGACCTCTCCGACGTGCTCTGGACGGGCTCGCTGTTCGTCGCGGTCGGACAGGGCGGCGCGGTTCTCACCAGTTCGGACGGCCGGCTCTGGACCTTTGCCCGCACCCCATTGTTGGCGACGCTGACGAAGATCGCCTGGAACGGGAGCGTGTACGTCGCCGTGGGCGAGGGCGGAGCGGTCGCCACGAGCGCCGACGCCCGCGACTGGGCGGCGCGCGACTCGGGGACGCTGTCGACTCTGCGCGACGTGGCCTGGGGAGGCGGGCGGTTTCTGGCCGTGGGCGACTACGGTGCGCTCGCGACGAGCGGCGACGGTATCCAGTGGTCGCGGCCCGCTTTCGAGACGATCGACGCTCTCTCCGCCGTCGTCTGGGACGGCTCGCGGTTCCTGGTCACCGGGAATTCGTTCCCGGACTACGGGCTGGCCCTCTCCACTCCCGACGGAATCGGCTGGGCGAGCTACGCGCTCCCCATTCATTTCTCGGTCCGGTCGCTCGTGTGGACGGGCTCCGAGTTTCTCGGCGTGGGGGAGTTCGGCTCGATCTCCGCCAGCCCCGACGGCGTTCACTGGACCTCGCGCTCCTCGCCCACCCGCGGTGCGCTCACGGACCTCGCGTGGAACGGCAGCGAGTTCCTGGCGGTCGGCGGCAAGGGCCTCGTCCTCTCCAGCCGCGACGGGCGGGACTGGTCTTCGCGATCGCTCGGCAACCGGAACGCACTCGCCGACGTCGCGTGGAGCGGATCCCGCTACGTCGCGGTCGGGTCGTACGGGACCATCCTTTCGAGCGAGGACGGCGGCGGGTGGACCACGCAGGCGACCGAGGACCGGAAGTGGCTGCTCGGGGTCGCCTTCGGGGGGACCCGGTTCGTCGCGGTCGGAGAGGAGGGTCGGATCCTTTCGAGCGACGACGGCATTTCCTGGACCCGCCGCGCCTCCGGCACGAACGAAGTTCTCTATGACGTCGAGTGGAACGGAGCGCAATTTCTCGCGGTCGGCAGCGCCGGCACCGTGCTCGCCAGCGCGGACGGCGTGGGCTGGTCCGCTCCGCGGCAGATCCACGCGAACTCGCTCCACCGCGTGCTTTGGACTGGCTCCCGCTGGGTCGCAGTCGGCGGGGAGTTCGCGCGCCTCGCCTTCACGAGCGAAGACGGCGTCGTCTGGACGAGGCGGCTCTCGGTCACGGGAGGCGGGCTGAACGACGTCGCGTGGGACGGCCTGCGCCTGGTGGCGGTCGGCGAAGAGGGCGCGGCCTGGACGAGCCCCGACGGAACCGCGTGGACCGAGACCATCACCGGCACCGGCCAGAACCTCTTCTCGGTCGCCTGGAGCGGATCCCGATTCGTCGCGGTCGGCGGCGGGGGCGTGCGCCTCGAAAGCCCGGACGGCGCGGCGTGGACGCTGCGCGACTCGGGCACCGAGAATGACCTCTTCGGCGTGCGGCTCGTCGGAGATCGCCTGCTCGCGATCGGCAAAGCCGGCACCGTGCTGCGCGAGACCTGCGACGCAAACAGATCTTCGCGCGTGAGATCGTTCCGATGAGATAGAACCGTCCGCGTTTCGGCGCGGGAGCCCGCTTATACTTCGGCGGCCTCTCGATGCCCAAGCGAACGGACATTTCGAAAATCCTCGTGATCGGATCGGGCCCGATCGTCATCGGGCAGGCCTGCGAGTTCGACTACTCCGGAACCCAGGCCGTCCGCGCGCTGCGCCGGGAGGGTTACCGGGTCGTTCTCGTCAACTCGAATCCGGCGACGATCATGACCGATCCGGAGCTCGCCGACGCCACGTACGTCGAGCCGCTCACCCCCGCGTTTCTGGAGAGGATCATCGAGCGGGAGCGGCCCGACGCGCTTCTTCCCACGGTCGGCGGTCAGACCGGGCTAAACCTCTCGCTGGCCCTCGCGGACGCCGGGATCCTGGACAAGTGGTCCGTCCAGATGGTCGGGGCGAGCCGGGAGGCGGTCCGGGTCGCGGAGGACCGCGAGCTCTTCAAGCAGGCGATGATCGAGATCGGGGCGGAGGTGCCGCGCTCGGAACGGGCGCGGAGTCTCGAGGAGGCGGAGCGCATCTGCCGGGAGATCGGGCTGCCGCTCGTGATCCGGCCGTCGTTCACGCTCGGCGGCTCCGGAGGCGGGGCGGCGCGCACGCACGAGGAGTTCCGCGCGATCGTGCGGCACGGTCTCGCGGAGTCGCCCGCCCACGAGGTCCTGATCGAGGAGTCGGTCGAGGGGTGGAAGGAGTTCGAGCTCGAGGTGATGCGAGACCACGCGGACAACGTCATCGTGGTCTGCTCGATCGAGAACTTCGACGCCATGGGCGTCCACACGGGCGACTCGATCACGGTTGCGCCGCAGATGACGCTCTCGGACCGGCAGTACCAGGAGATGCGTAACGAGGCGAAGACGATCATCCGGCGAATCGGCGTCGACACGGGGGGCTCGAACATCCAGTTCGCGGTCGAGCCCGACACCGGCCGCCGCGTGGTGATCGAGATGAACCCGCGGGTGTCGCGATCCTCCGCGCTGGCCTCGAAGGCGACCGGCTTCCCGATCGCGAAGATCGCGGCGCTGCTGGCGGTCGGCTACACGCTCGACGAGATCCCCAACGACATCACGAAAAAGACCCCGGCGTGCTTCGAGCCCTCGCTCGACTACGTCGTGGTCAAGATCCCGAGGTGGGCGTTCGAGAAGTTTCCGAAGGCCGACACCCGCCTCACGATCCAGATGAAATCGGTGGGGGAGGCGATGGCGATCGGTCGGACGTTCTCGGAGGCGTTCGGGAAGGCGATCCGGTCGCTGGAGATCGGGCGCGACGGGCTCGATGACGGCGGCGGTGCCCTCGCGCGCGAAGATCTGCTTTCAAAGCTCGACGTGCCGACGTGGGAACGGATCTTCCATCTGCGGCGCGCGTTCCTCTCCGGAATGACGGTCTCCGAGGTGGCGGAGCGCACGCGCATCGATCCCTGGTTCCTGGATGCGATCGAGAAGATGGTCCGCGAGGAGAAATGTCTCGCCCGCCGTACGCCCGCTTCGCTCTCCGCGGCGGAGCTCCGACGGTGGAAGCGGCTCGGGCTCTCCGACGGCGCGCTTGCTCGTGCGATGGGCTGCGCCGAGGCGGACGTGCGCGCCCGGCGCCGGGAGGTCGGCGTGATTCCGGTCTACAAGACGATCGACACGTGCGCCGCCGAGTTCGAGGCGTACACTCCGTACTATTACTCGACCTACGAACAGGAAAACGAGTCGCAACGCACCGACAAGCCGAAGGTCGTGATCCTCGGAGGCGGGCCGAACCGGATCGGGCAGGGGATCGAGTTCGACTACTGCTGCGTGCACGCGTGTTACGCGCTGTCCGACGCGGGCTACGAAACGGTGATGATCAACTGCAATCCGGAGACCGTGTCGACCGACTACGACACCTCCGACCGCCTCTACTTCGAGCCGCTCACGTTCGAAGACGTTTCGGCGGTCCTGGACAACGAGCGGCCGGACGGGGTTCTCGTGCAGTTCGGGGGACAGACGCCGCTCAAGCTCGCGCGCGCGCTGGAGGAGGCGGGCTACCCGATCTGGGGAACGTCGCCGGACTCGATCGACCTCGCCGAGGACCGCGGGCGATTCGGCAGGCTGCTCGATGAGCTCGGCCTGCGCGCGCCGGCGCACGGCGAGGCGCGAACGCCGGAGGAGGCAAAGGACGTCGCGGGTCGCATCGGATATCCGCTGGTCGTCCGGCCGTCGTACGTGCTCGGCGGACGCGCGATGGCGGTCGTCTTCGACGACGCGCACCTCGGGTCGTACATGGCACGCGCCGTGGAGGCCGCTCCCGACCATCCGGTGCTCATCGACCGCTTCCTCGACGACGCGTTCGAGTTCGACGTCGACGCGCTCTCGGACGGGAAGACGACGTGGATCGGCGGCATCCAGGAGCACATCGAGAAGGCCGGCATTCACTCCGGCGACTCGTTCTCGGTGCTGCCGGCGTGGAAGGTGACGCCGCAGAAACTGCAGGAGATGGCGGCTGCGACCCGGAAGTTGGCGGAGGCGCTTTCCGTCAAGGGCCTGATGAACATCCAGTTCGCGGTCCAGAACGACGAGCTGTACGTGCTCGAGGTCAATCCGCGCGCCTCGCGAACCGTGCCTTTCGTCTCGAAGGCGATCGGCGTCCCGATGGCGCGCGCGGCCGCACTCCTGGCCGCGGGCCGGCCGCTCGACTCCGTCGGACTCCCGGCCGAAAGGCAGCCGGCCGACTTCTTCATCAAGGCGCCGGTCTTCCCGTTCCGCAAGTTCCCGGGAGAGGACGTCCTCCTCGGCCCCGAGATGAAGTCGACCGGGGAGGTCATGGGAATTTCGCCCCGCTTCGGCGACGCCTTCGCGAAGGCGTGCGAGGCGATCGGCATCCCCCTGCCGCTGGAGGGGATGGCGTTTCTGACGGTCAATCCGTACGACAAGGCGACGTTGATCCCGATCGCCCGCGAGCTCGCTGACCTGGGGTTCCGGCTCTGCGCCACGGAGGGGACTCGGGAGGCCTTGCGCCGGTCGGGCCTCGACGCGGATGGGGTGTTCAAGGTCAACGAGGGGAGTCCCAACGCTGTCGACCGGATGGAGGCGGGGGAGATCCAGCTCGTGATCAACACGCCGTTCGGCGGGGAGTCTCACTACGACGAGGCCGCGATCCGCGCGGCGGCGCTGCGCCTCCAGATCCCGTGCCTGACGACGCTCTCGGCCGCCGCCGCGGCGGTCGAGGGAATCCGGGCCCGGCGGGAGGAAGCCACCGGAGTTGCGCCGCTGCAGGAGTATCACCGGGCTTGAGCGCGGTCGCGCGAACGGACCTCGACGCCGAGGCGCCTCCGGCGAGAAGGCCGGGCACGGCGGCGCGGCTCCTCCTCTTCCTTCTCGCGGCGGGCGGCAGCGCCGCGGTCCTCGCCGTGGGCTTCCCGCGCGGGGCTCCGGACCGGCTGCCGGTCCTCCTCCTCACGCTCGCTCTCGCGCTCTTCGCGGTCGCGCGTCCCGCGCGCGCCCTGCGCGGTTTCTGCTTCCTCTTTCCGCTCGCCGGGCTCCTCGCCCGCGCCGTCGGAGCGACCGACGCCGCGGCGTGGCCGGTGCTCCTCTTCGGCGGGCTGGCGCTCGGCTGGACGTTCCGCTTTCTCTACGACTTCGAGAGCGCGCGCGACCCGTCGGGAGCGGATCCTTCCCTCCGAGCGCTCGTCGCGATCTGGGTGCTCGCGACGGTCGTCGCGATCGCCCGCGCGAAGACATGGTGGGCGATCGCCCGCGGTTTGACGGGTCGCGCCGTGAACTCGGCGGGCCTGCCGGAGGCGTCGGCGATCGCCGGCAGCGTTCTGACTCTGACGATTCTCGCGGCGGGGGCGGCGTTCTTCTTCCTGCTCCGGCGATCGGGTCCGACAGCGCGCGCCCGCGCCTCTCGCGCGGCGGTCGCCGGGGCGGCCATCTCGGCGTTCGTGGCGGTTCTGCAGGCGGTCCGGATTTTTCCCGAAGAGACCCGGCCCTTCTGGAAGGTCACCGGCAGACTCTCCGGCGGTGCGACCGACCCCAACGCGCTCGGTCTGCTGTGCGGCCTGGCGATCCCGGTCCTCGTGGCGCTCGCGCTCGGCGCCG
The DNA here is from genome assembly GCA_038327245.1 of Acidobacteriota bacterium. Lineage (GTDB taxonomy): Bacteria > Acidobacteriota > Thermoanaerobaculia > UBA5066 > Gp7-AA6 > Gp7-AA6. Next base: position 27,994 of record JBBQKV010000013.1, on the reverse strand, counting down.
GGAAACCGCGGTGGGCCCTGCCGGGGTTGATTCTCCTGGCGGCCGGCGTCGTTCTCTCCGGTTCGCGGAGCGGATTCCTCGTGGCGGTCGCGGGAGGTTTCGGGGCGATCCTGTTTTCACCGGTCCGCCGGCGCGCCTGGTCGGCGATCGTCCTCGCGGCCGCGGTGGGGATCATCCTCGCCCTCGGGATGCTGGCGCGTCACTCGCCGGGCGACGTCGGGGAGCGCCTCGGCAACCTCTTCCGCTCGTCGCTGTCGCTCGAGAATCGCGCGTCGTCGCGGCCGGTCCTCTGGCGCGCGGCCGGGGCTCTCTTCCGCGAGTCGCCCGCGGAGGGGGGAGGGCTGGGCAGCTTTTCCTGGAGACTGCCGGACCTCGCGGGGATCGAGGGGTCGCGGCTCGCCCTCCGGGACAATCCCGGGAGCGCCTACCTCCAGGCGCTGTCGGAGACCGGCGTCCTCGGTCTTCTGGTGATGCTCGCGTTCTTCTTCGCGCTGGGCCAGGGAGCGTTCTCCCGCCTTCGGGAGGCGCCGGGGGCGAGCGCGGCGGTCCTCGCTTTTCTGGTCGCGCTCGTCGTCGGCTCTCACTGGCTCGCGCCGGAGGCCGGGTTCCTCTTCTTCCTGCTGGCCGCGGAAGTGGCGGCCCCGCGCCCCGGAGCCGACGCGCGCACGGGGTCATCGAGACCGCTCCTGGCGGTCGTCGCGATCTTCGTCCTTCTCGCGGTGCGCGGCGTTTTCGCGACCGCGGATTCTTCTGCGGAGGCTTTCCGCTACCGGGACCGCCTCGGGTTCTACGCTCCGGAGGTCGGCAAAGGCGGCCCCTTCCAGTGGACCCGCCGGCGTTTCGCCCTCCGCGTCCGGCGCGACGCTCCCGGCCGGATCTCGCTCGCGAACTATTCGCCCGAGGGGAAGCCCGTCGAAATCTCGGTCGCCGCGGACGACGGACCGGTCCTCTTTCGCCGCACGCTTGCCTCGGGGTCGAGCGTTCGCCTCGCACTCTGGGCCGGCGGCCGGCCGCGCGTCTTCCGGTTTGCACTCTCCCGGTCGTTCGTTCCGAAGAGACTCGGCCTCTCGGACCGCCGGGAGCTCGGCGTGGTCGCGGTGACGCCCCCTTAGGGCCGGGGATAGCGCCGGACCCGCTCGCGGTGCGCGGCGAGGCGGGACCGCACGTCGTCCATCCGGTCGCCGCCGGTCGATTCGAGGAGCGCGTCAGCCAGCACGAACGCGAGCATCGCCTCGGCGATGACGCCGCACGCCGGCACCGCCGTGACGTCACTCCTCTCGTAGGCCGCGCGGGCGGTTGCGCCGGTCGCGAGGTCGACCGAGTCGAGGCCCTTCGCGAGCGTCGAGAGCGGCTTCATGGTCACGACCGCAATCAAGTCCTCGCCGTTCGTGACCCCCGCTTCCAGGCCGCCGGCTCGGTTCGTCCGACGGCGCAGATTCCCGTCCGTGTCCCGCTCGATCTCGTCGTGCGCGCGCGAGCCCGGCCCGCGCGAGGCCTCGACCGACGATCCGAGCTCGACCGCCTTGACGGCCGGGATGGAGAGAAGCGCCGCGCCGATGCGGGCGTCGAGCTTGCGGTCCCACGACGCGTACGAGCCCAGTCCCGGGGGAACGCCGCGCGCCCCGACGAGGATCGAGCCGCCCAACGTGTCGCCGTCGCGCTTCGCCGCGTCCACCGCGGCGACCATTTCCGTTTCGAGCGAGGCGTCCAGCGCGCGCAGGGGCGAGTCCTCCCGGACCCGCTCCAGGGACTCGAAGGAGCGCGGGGAGGTCCGGTCCACGACCGCGCCGAGCGAGAGGACGCCGCTTCTCAGGTCGATCCCGCACTGGCGAAGCAAGAGCTTGCAGACGGCGCCCGCGGCGACCCGGGCCGCCGACTCGCGCGCCGACGCGCGCTCCAGGACGTCGCGCAGGTCCGTCGCGCCGAACTTCATGCCTCCGGCGAGGTCCGCGTGTCCGGGACGCGGGCGGGTCAGGCTGCGACGGGCCGCGGCGTCCGGATCGTTCTGGAGCGGGTTCATGACGTTCGACCAGTTGGCGAAGTCGCGGTTCTCGATCCCGATCGCGATGGGGGAGCCGAGAGTCACGCCGCCGCGGACTCCCCCCTCGAAGAGCGCGTGGTCCTTCTCGATCTTCATCCGACCGCCGCGCCCGTGTCCGTGCTGCCGGCGCGCGAGCTCACGGTCGACGAATGCGGGATCGATGGTGAGACCCGCCGGGATTCCCTCCAGGATCGCAGTCAGGCGGGGGCCGTGCGACTCGCCGGCAGTGACAAGTCTTAATGGCATCGTCGAAATCCTGTCACAAAGGAGCTGCAGGCCCGGCAGTTAGACTCCAAAGTGGCAAGTGGAGACCTGACCCTCAATGTGGCAAGTGGAGACCTGACCCCATCAAGAAATACGTACTCAAGACGCCGGCCGGGACGAAGAACTACCGGGTCGACTACGACGGGGAGCTGAACGAGGAGCAGCGTCAGGTCGTGCTCGCCGGAGGCGGGCCGATCCTCGTCATCGCGGGCGCCGGGTCCGGAAAGACGCGCACGCTCGTCTACCGCGTGGCGCGGCTGATCGAGTCGGGCACGGATCCCTCCCGGATCATGCTCCTCACCTTCACCAACAAGGCGGCTCGCGAGATGCTGCGTCGGGTCGAGAGCCTGCTCTCGGTCGATACCCGCCGTCTCATGGGCGGAACGTTCCACTCGGTCGGCAGCCGTCTCCTCCGCCGGTTCGGGAGCCGGCTGGGCCTCTCGCCCAACTTCACGATCCTGGACGAAGAGGACTCGCGCGAGATGTTCGACGCCGCGACGTCCGACCTGAAGGTGCAGACCCTCGAGAAGCGCTTCCCCAAGGGGGACGTCCTCCTGGACCTCTACTCGTTCAAGATCAACACCGGGCGACCCTTCCCGGAGGTCCTGGCGGAGCGCGCGCCGCACTTTCTGCCGCTCGAGGAGGAGATCGTCCGGGTGATCCAGCAGTACCGGGAGCGAAAGCGCGCCGCCAACGCGGCCGACTACGATGACCTGCTGCTCTCGTGGAAGCGCCTCCTCGCCGAGGCGCCGGAGGTCGCCGCCCAGCTCGCGGCCTCGTACGACCACGTGCTCGTGGACGAGTACCAGGACACCAACCAGCTGCAGGGCGACATCGTGGACGGAATGGCGAAGGTCCGGAGGAACGTGGCGGTGGTTGGCGACGACGCCCAGGCGATCTACTCGTTCCGCGGTGCGTCGTTCGCGAACATTTTGGGGTTTCCGGAGCGCTACCCCGACGCGAAGGTCTTCCGCTTGACGCAGAACTACCGCTCGACCCCCGAGATCCTGGCGCTCGCGAACGCGTCCATCGCGAACAACCAGCGGCAGTTTCCGAAAGACTTGAGGGCGTCCCGCGCCGCGGGCCTGGTCCCCGCGGTCGTGCCGCTGGCGGACGTTTCGGAGCAGGCGCGGTTCATCGCACAGCGGATCCTGGAGTGGCACGACGAGGGGGATGCGCTCGCCGACCTGGCGGTGCTCTACCGCGCGCACTACCAGGCGCTGGAGCTCCAGATCGAGCTGACCCGGCGCGGCATCCCGTACGAGATCCGGTCCGGCACCCGGTTCTTCGAGCAGAGGCACGTCAAGGACGTGCTCGCGTTTCTCAAGATCGTGGTCAACCCGAAGGACGAGCTCTCCTGGAAGCGGTCGCTCAAGATCTTTCCGCGCGTGGGGGAGAGGTCCGCGTCCTCGGTATGGGAGTCGATCCGGGATGCTCCGGATCCGCTGGTCGCTTTCCGCAACTCCTCCGGCCCGTCGGCTCGGGGCGCGGAGGCGGCGCTGAAGCCCTTTCGCAGCCTGGTGGTCCGACTCGACTCGCCGTCGCTCCGGTCGTCGCCTGCGGAGGCGATCCGCTTCGTCGTCGAGTCGGTCTATGCGGACTACGCGCGCGCGAAGTTTCCCAACGGAGACGCGCGCCTGGACGACCTGGAGCAGCTCGCGCAGTTCGCTCAGTCGTACGAGTCCCTGCCCGGATTCCTGGAAGAGGTCACCCTCTTCAACGAGCTCTCGGGCGAGGACGTCGCCGCGGGGGAGCCCTCCGATGACCGGGTCGTGCTCTCTTCGGTCCACCAGGCCAAGGGTCTCGAGTGGAGCCGCGTCGTGGTCATGTGGCTGTCAGAGGGGCGCTTCCCGGGCTACCGGGCGAGCGTCACCGAGGAGGGACTGGAGGAGGAGCGGCGCCTCTTCTACGTCGCGGTCACCCGCGCCAAGAACGAGGTCGCGCTGACTTATCCGATGCTGGCGCGGGACCGCTACGGCGTCGACGTCATCCTGGAACCGTCGCGCTTCGTGGCGGAGCTTCCCGACGACGTCTTCGAGCGATGGACCGTGGAACTCGAGGCCGGAGCCGCCGAATCGACCCCGGAGAACGAAACGGTCCACTAATCGTGCGAAAATAGAGCCGTGGCGTGCCGCCCCCTGACCTTGGAAGCGTGAGAGCGGACGACCTTTACGCCGCGATCTGCCGGGAGGCGCTCGAGTCGCGCCAGCGCGACGTCATGACGTTCGTGGACAACGGGATGACCGGGATGTCCGCGCGGCTCGAGAAGACGCTGTTCAAGCTGCCGGAAGGTCACTACCTGCTGGGTCTCGGTCCCTACAACGCGGGGCTCGTCCGGCTCGACTTCGAGGAACTGCTCATCGGGCGGGAGGTGCCGGAGTTCATCGGCGTCGGAATGCCGGTCTCCGGCTTCCGCGTCTCGTCACCCGACGCGTTCCTGAACACCGAGGTCTCCAGGCTGCACGCGAAGCTCGTCCGCCGTCACGCGACGGACGGTCCGCATTACCTGCTCGTCGACATGCGATCCACCTGCGGGACCTACCTGAACGGCGATCCGGTCCCGCAACCGGATGACCTGGGGGGCCTCTCGGAGGACGACTGCGCCCGGCCTCTGATCTCGGGCGACTTCTTCTCACTCGGCCCGTCGGCCGTGAACCTCTTCCTCTTCTTCCAGAAGTGATCCGGCCCGGGCGACCGGGGACCACCGCAACCCTTTTCGTCGGCGGCGCGGTCGCCTTCGTCGCCGGCGTGCAGATCGTGCGCGCGATCCGGCCGGCGCTCCTCATGGACCCGGACCCGTCGTGGATCGCGGTTCGATTCCTTCTCTGGGTCGGCGTGCTCGCGGGGACGGCCTCCGCGGGAGGTCTGGCGGCCGGACTGTTCTTCGCGTGGATCCGTAGCCGCTTCTTTCCGGAGATCCTTCCGCCCCTCCCGTTTCGCCGGCCGACGATCGTTCGGCTCGCCGTCGCGGCCCTCGTTCTCGGAACGGTCCTCCGCTTCGTCGCCCTCGAACGGATTCCGTCTTCGATGTGGATCGACGACCTGTCCCTGATCCCCGCGGCCCTCGAGCTGAACGGCGCGCCTTCCGACTTCGCAGACAGCGTCCGGCCGGCGCCGTATGGCGTGCTCAAACCCTACGGCAGCGTCGGCGTCCTCTACCTGGAGCTCTTCCGCGCGTCCCTGCGCACTTTCGGCGCCACCGTGTTCGGAGTCCGGTTTCTCTCCGCGGCTGCGGGCGTTCTCTCCCTCGTCACGGCGATTCTCGTCGCGCGCGCGTTGCTTCCGGCGGGGGGCGGCGCGGTGGCGGCCCTCGTCCTCGCGGGTCTCCGGTGGAGTCTGCTCTTCTCGCGGTGGGGCTGGGTGGCCATCGTGCTCGCGCCGTTCGCGGACGTCGCCGCCCTGCTTCTCATCCGGGCACGCAGTCGGACGAGCCTCGTCCTCGGCATCGCGGCCGGCCTCGTCGCCGGACTGTCCGCCCACATCTACCTGGCCGCGTGGATCGTGCTGGCGGCCCTGCTCGTCTTTACCCTCTGGCCACTGGAGACGGGCACGGCGCGCTTCCGGCTGCGCCTCGCCCTCCTGTTTGCCGTCGGCTTCGCGGTCGCGGCGTCGCCGCTGTTTCTCCTCCGCAAGCCGGGAGGCAGCTCCTACTTCGCCCGCGCTTCCGACCACAACCTGCTGAAGGAAGTGCATTACCTGCGCTCACCCCTGCCGGCGTTCCTGGCGGCCGCGGACTCGCTCGCGGCGCCGTGGTTCAAGGGGGACCCGACCGGGCACCACGACCTTCCGGGCCGCGCGCGACTCGATTGGATCCTGGGCATCCCCGTTGCGGCCGCCCTGTTGCGCTCGCTGGTCCGGCCGCGGGAGCCCTTCTCCGCGCTTCTGCTGTGTCACGGCGGCGCGGCGTTCTGCGCGGCCGTCGCGGGAGGCCACGCCGGGATTCCCAATGGCTATCGCTTCGTATACCTGTCGAACGTGACCGCGGTGGCGGCTTCCGGCGGGATCCTCGCGCTCGTGGGACTCGTCCCGGCGGGGCGGCGTCGGGCGGCCGCGCTCGCGGCCGTGGGTCTCGTGTCGATCTCGGGAGCCCTGGGCGCCCGGGATGCGCTCCTGCGCTGGCCGGAGCGCTCCGAGACCTTTGCCGGGTTTTTCGGGCAGGACACGTTGTTGGGACGGGCGATCGAGCGGTGGGACCGCTTCGGCGCCGTCTCCGCCGATCCGGGAGTCGGCTACGCGCCCGTCACCTTCGAGACGATTCGCCGCTACCGCCTGGACGCCAACGGCGCGAAGCTCGCTGGCCGCTCCGCGGGTTCGGCGGTGCGCTCGTTCCGGGTGGCGGTGCCCGGAGCTCCGGCCCTTGCCGGCGAGCGGCGGGTCGAACGGATCACGGACGCGTGGGGGCGCGACTGGGGCTGCGTGTACGGGCGGCGGCGCGCCCGGAGGCGCTAGATGGCGGACGCGGGGGACGTCCCCGGGCCGGGCACGGCCCGCGCGAGAACCTCCTCGCTCACCTCGAAGACGGACTGACGGATCTCCTGGAAGCCGTCGCGCGGGTCCCAGATCCCCATCTGGCGGAGCGGGGGCCGATAGATGTGGAGCGAAACCGAGCGGGAGCGCGGGATCAGGCGGTGGAGCACCGTGGGCCCGGTCTCGGAGAGGTCGCCCTCCGGGCGCACGCGCGAGTCGGCGAGCTCCGGAAGCTCGTTGGGAACCGTGAATCTCTCTTCGACGACCGTGCCGGACAGGATCGCCATGCCGCCGAGCACGCCGCGATGGTCGTGGATCGGGGTGATCTGCCCCGCCTCCCAGCCGATGACCATGACCTCCCAGTCCTCCCATAGCAGAACGGGGTGCCGGACGTAGTGGGCCGGGTCGAAGCGCACACGCTCGAGATATCGGTCCGCCTCGGGAGCCAGACATTGCGTCAGGCTCGCGGGCGTCGGTCGCTCGGGACCGACCGCATGTTCGAGGAGAATCTCGCGAACGATTTCGGAGAAGTTCATCACTCGAATTCTACTGCCAGAGCGCATGCTATGGTCCCCGCCGGGCATGAGGATCGCTGTCGTCCCCGGGGATGGGATCGGCGTGGACGTTACGCGCGAAGCCGTCAAGGTCCTCGAGAGGATCGCCCGGCTGCGGGGGTTTCCCTTCGAGCCCGTCGTCCTTCCCTGGAGCGCGGACCACTACCTGTCAACGGGGGTGACCGTCCCTCCCGGCGCGTTCGACGACCTGTCGCGGAACTACGACGCGATTTTCATGGGCGCTTTCGGCGATCCGCGGGTGCCCGACATGAAGCACGCCGCGGAGATCCTCCTGGGGGCGCGCTTCGCGCTCGACCTCTACGTCAACTACCGGCCGGTGCGCTGCCTGGACGACCGGCTCTGCCCGCTCAAGGGTTTCTCCGCGGCGGACGTCGACTTCGTGGTCTTCCGGGAGAACACCGAGGGTTCCTACGTCGGCGCGGGCGGAAACCTGAAGAAGGGAACGTCCGACGAGGTCGCGGTCCAGGAGGACGTCTCCACCCGCAAGGGCGTCGAGAGGATCATCCGGTATGCCTTCGAGTACGCCCGCGCCCGCGGGCGCAAGCGGGTCGTCATGTCGGACAAGTCGAACGCCATGCGCTACGTGGGGGACCTCTGGCAGCGCGTCTTCTTCGAGGTCGCCCGGGAGTATCCGGACGTCGAGTCCTCCCACCTCTACATCGACGCGCTCTGCATGCAGATGGTCAAGGATCCGCGCCAGTTCGACGTCGTGGTCACCAACAACATGTTCGGGGACATCGCCACCGACCTGGGAGCGGCGCTCCAGGGGGGGCTCGGGATGGCCGCCTCCGGTAACATCCACCCCGGCCGGATCTCGATGTTCGAGCCGGTCCACGGGTCGGCCCCGAAGTACGCCGGGACCGGGAAGGCCAACCCCTTCGGCGCGATCCTGACGGCCGGTCTCCTGCTGGAGCACCTGGGTCACGCCGCCGAGGCCGCGGCGATCGAGCGGGCGGTCGGGCAGTGCGTCCGGGCGGGCCGCGCCACCGCGGACGTCGGAGGGTCCCTCTCGACGTCGGCGGCCGGGGACGCGGTCTGCGAACGGATCGAATTCGACTGAAGGTGTTGGTAGAATTCGAGGATCACAAAGGAGAACAAGCCATGGAGATTCCGAGTCGCCGTATCTTCGGGACCGCCTGTGCCGCCGCAATCGCTCTCGCCCTCATCTCCTCTCCGCTCCTCGCCAAAGGGGGCAAGGCGTTCCTCGACTCCGACGACGCGAAGGAAGCCAACGAGCCCCAGAAGTTCCTGCCGGACTACGACAAGCTCACGAAAGGCAAGGACGCCGACTGGGTGTACTTCCCGGAGGGGAGCCTGAAGAAGTACCGGACGGTCTCGGTCAAGGAGTTCGTCGAGAACGGCCGCCACGACTCGAAGGACGCCGCCCGGGAGGGGAAGGAGTACATGGAACAGTGGCTCGAGAAGGCCGGCTTCAAGCTCGCGGACAAGGGGGCTGAGCTCTCCTTCGAGGGAAATGTGTTCAGCGCCTCGGAGCACAGGAGAGGTGCCGGCTGGACGCCCTGGGGAGTCGGCAACTCCGGGGTCGGCCTGGAGGTCCTGGTGAAAGATGGCAGCGGGAAGGTTGTCGGAGAGATCCGTCATAAGGGTAACGGCTCATCGCTGGAAGACGCGGTCGAGAACGCCTTGGAAGAGGTGGCCAAGGCGGTCCAAGACGGCCGCTAGGGACCGCGGGCCCGGCGAACCAACCCTTTCGGAACATTAAACTTGCCTTCCGGGCGGGCTCCCGCGCCGCGGGGGCCCGCCTTTTGCTGCTTCCGGGGCGTGGTAGCGTAATTTCCGGACATCAGGAGATACAAGATTCCCGACCCGAACCAGGCCGTCACGCTCCCGGACGCGGGCTTTACCGCCCTTTTCGGCGTTGCCGACGAGAACCTGAGGGCGATCGAGGAGGCTTTCTCCGTGCGCCTCGCCGCGCGGGGCAACGAGGTTTCCGTCGTGGGCTCGGGCGAGGGCGAGGATGCAGCGCGCCGGCTCCTCGCCGCGTTCTCCGAGCTCGCCGCGATGGGGTACCCGCTGAAGGGCAGCGACGTGGCGACCGCGATCCGGGTTCTCAAGGAGAACCCGGGCACCTCCCTCGTCGAGTTCTTCACGGAGAGTCCGTTCGGTCCCTCGCTGCGCTCGGTCGTTTCGGCGCGAAACAACAAGCAGCGCCTCTACGTGCAGACGATCGACCGCGGCGACCTCGTTTTCGCCATCGGGCCGGCGGGGACCGGAAAGACCTACCTGGCCGTTGCCATGGCGGCCGCGGCGCTCCTCGAGAAGAAGGTGAAGCGCATCGTCCTGGCACGGCCGGCGGTCGAGGCCGGGGAGCGGCTCGGCTTCCTGCCCGGAGACATGGTCGAGAAGATCAACCCGTATCTCCGGCCTCTCTACGACGCTCTCTACGACATCCTCGGATACGAGAGGACCGCGAAGCTCCTGGAGCGGGGCATCATCGAGGTCGCCCCGATCGCGTTCATGCGCGGTAGGACCCTGAACGACGCGTTCATCATCTTGGACGAGGCGCAGAACACGACGTCCGAGCAGATGAAGATGTTTCTGACCCGCATCGGATTCGGGTCGAAAGCCGTCGTCACCGGCGACGTGACCCAGGTGGATCTGCCCCAGGGAAAGACCTCGGGCCTCCGCGAAGCGCACCATCTCCTGTCGTCCATCGAGGGGATCCGTTTCGTGATCTTCGACGAGCGCGACGTCGTCCGCCATCCCCTCGTCCAGTCCATCATCACGGCCTACGACGCTCTCGATCGCGAGCGCGAGGCGGCGATCGCGCGAAACTCCTCCGGCCGCTGAGCCGCCCGAAGTCATGCGGGTGCCGGTGTCCCTCAATTCATTTCCGCGGCGGTTGGCGCCATGAGCTTCCCGGAGAAACGGGCGACCTTCCAGCGCCGGCGGAACACGTCCCGGGAGACCGGGGCCGAGCCGGTTGCGCCCCCGCGGCTGCGCCCCATCTTCTGGGGCACTCTCTACGTTCTCGTCACCACGATCGCGTTCGCTCCCACGCTCACGTTCCGGGCGGCTCCGGTCCGGCCGGGCTCCATTGCGACCCGCGACGTCGTCGCGCCCCGCGACCTCATCGTCGCGGACCCCGAGGCCACGGCCCGGCGCAGGTCCGAAGCCGGAGGCGAAGTCCTGCCGGTCTACGACTTCGACGGGGCGGCGTTCGCCAAGTTCGAGCGGGAGCTGCGCGAGTCCTTCGCGCGGGCGCGCGCGGCCTTCATGAAGTCGGGGTCGCGGGGCGAAGTGACCGAAGAGGTCCGTGACGCGTTCCACCTCCCGATCGGGGACGAGGCGCTCGCGGCTCTCGCGCGGCTCGGTTTCTCGCCCGCGATCGAGGACCGGCTCGCCGCGATCGGGCGCGAGCTTTACCGCGACGGAATCGTGGACAACCGGGAGCTTTACTCGGAGCAGAGAAACGGGGTTCTCGTCCGCGACACCACCACGGGCCACGAGCAGCGTCAGAGGAACGCCCCCGGCGCGATCGAGTACGGGTCGGAGGTCAAGTCCGAGGTCTCGACGCGGCTCTCCGAAAGCCCCCTCCACCCCTCCGAGCGCGCCGAGGTGGCCGCGTTTCTCGCGGCGGCGCTCCGTCCGGATCTGACGCGGAACGCGGCCGAGACCGCGAAGCGCCGGCAGGAGGCGTCGGGCGCGGTCGAAAGCGTCTTCACCAAGATTCCGCGCGGGAAGGTCATCGTCCGCAAGGGGGACGAGATCACTCCGAGGACGTCCGTCTGGGTGGCCGCGGTGCGCGCCTCGGTTTCGGACCCGTCCTCGTGGGTCAAGGTCGCGGGGATCCTGATCCTCCAGACCCTGGCGGCGATCGCGTTCTGGCTGGATGCGCGGCGATACGTCCGGCGGCGGCGCGAGCGTCCTCCCGAAACGATCTACGCCTCGATGGCCTCCGCCGGCATCCTCTTCGCGCTGCTCCTGCGCGGCTTCTTCGTGCTCGCGCAGGGTTTCTCGTCCAGCTTCGAGGGCGCGGCGACGGCCGCCGCGACGTATTACGCGCTGCCCTTCGCGGCGGGACCGATCGTCGCGGGCCTCGTGTCCGGAATGGGACCCGCGCTCCTGTTCGCGGCCGCGAACGCGGTCGGCGCGGGCGTCCTGATGGGGCAGAGCTTCCCGTTCGCGCTCTTCGCCCTCGTCGGGTCGCTCGCCGGCATCTTCGCGGTCGGGAAGGTCCGCGCGCGCACCGTCCTGCTGGCCATGGGGGGATTCGTCGCCGCGGCGAACCTGATCTCGATCAGCGCGATCCAGTTCCTGAACGCGGAGCGGATCGGCTGGAGCTTTGCCCTCGACGCACTTGGGGGGCTGGTCGGCGGCCTCCTGGTGTCCGCGACGGTCGGTCTGCTGCTCCCGGTGTTCGAGCACTTCTTCCACGTGACCACCGACATCCGGCTCCTCGAGCTCTCGAACCAGAATCTCCCGCTCCTGCGCTCGCTCGCCATGGAAGCGCCTGGCACCTATCAGCACTCCCTGATGGTCGGGCACCTCGCGGAGGCCGCGGCTGAAGCGGTCTCGGCGGACGCGCTGCTGGCGCGCGTCTCCGGCTACTACCACGACATCGGCAAGACCCGGATGCCCGTGTACTTCATCGAGAACCAGTCGAAGGGCTTCAACCGGCACGATCGGCTGGAGCCGTCGATGAGCGCGCTCATCATCGCGGCCCACGTGAAAGAAGGCGTCGAGATGGCGCGGAAAGCGCGGCTGCCCGAGCCCATCGTCGCGGCGATCGGCGAGCACCACGGCACGAAGCTGATCCGGTACTTCTACCAGAAGGCGCTCACCCGGTCGGAGCCGGGAGGCAGCCCCGTGCACGAGACCGAGTACCGGCACCCCGGTCCGAAACCCGGAAGCCGCATCACCGGGATCCTGATGATCGCCGACGCGGTCGAAGCGGCGTCCCGCACGATCGTCGAGCCGACCCCGCAGAAGATCCGGGCGATGATCCAGACGATCGTGGACGATTGCCTGCGGGACGGTCAGTTCGACGAGTGCGACCTGACGATGCGTGACCTGGCGCTCATCGTGGACGCGCTGGAGAAGACGGTGACCACGATCTTCCACCACCGGATCGACTATCCCGGGTTCGACTTCGAGCCCGAGCGCACCCGCCGGAAGGTCGAGGCGCAGTCGGTGCCGGCCTCCGCCGGCAGAGCCGGACGACCGTCCGGCAGCCGCCCCGCCTGAGAGCCGCGGTGGCGGAAACCGGCGCAAAGGCAGTGGGATGGACGTTGACATTCGATCGAGCGTTTCGGGGGCGCTCCCGCCCGCGCGCGTTCGCCGGATCCTCCTGGCGACAGCGCGCGCCGCGGGCGGCGGTGACCGGGAAGTCTCGGTGTTGTTTTGCGGCGACCGCCGCATGGCGGGGCTCAACCGACGCTGGCGGCGAAAGAACCGATCGACCGACGTTCTCTCCTTCCCGGTCGGCGAAAGAGGCGCGCGTTTTCTCGGAGACATCGTGATCTCCGTGCCCTACGCGAACCGGCAGGCGCGCCGGCGGGGCGACTCTCCGGCGCGGGAGATGGACCGCCTTCTGGTCCACGGATACCTGCACCTTCTCGGTTACGATCACGAGACCGACGATGGAGAGATGGACGCTCTCGAGTCGAAGGTGAGAGCCCGTCTCGGCATCGCGGAGAGGCCATGATCCCGTTTCTCGCGTCGGGCTTCTGCTACCTCGCGTTTCTCCTCTTCGAGAGCTTCGCCATGGCGCTCGACCGGCTCTCGCCCATCAAGGTGCGCGGGCTCCTCGAGGAACATCCCGAGCGCGCCCGTCTGCTGTCGGGAGCTGGCGAGGTCGAGATCGTCCGCACCACGACGAAGGTGTTGGTCCAGATTCTCCTTCTGGCCGGACTTCTGACGGTCGTCTCGGGTTTCCAGAGTTTCGGCGTCGAGCCCGCGTGGGCGTGGGGCGGCGGCGTCTTTCTGGCGGGGTGGCTCGTCTCGGAGGTCGTGCTGATGAGGCTCGGGGCAGCCGCGGACCCGGAGCAGACCGTCGAACGTCTGCTTCCGGTCATAACCGCCGCGTCCTGGCTGCTCCTCCCGCTGGCGATCCCGATCCGCAAGATCTTCAAAGGTCGCGTGGCGCCGCCCGCGGAGGCCGAACCCGCCACCGACCAGGAAGTCCAGGCCTACATCGACGTCGGGAGGCAGGAGGGCATTCTCCAGAAGGAGGAGGAGAAGCTGCTTCTCTCGATCGTGGATTTCGGCGATACGCGCGTGCGCGAGGTGATGACGCCCCGCACCGACATCCTGTGGATCGACGTCGCGTCCAGCCTGACGGTGCTCGCGGACCTCTTCGTCGAGTCCAAGTACTCCCGGATCCCGGTCGTGCGCGGCTCGATCGACACGGTCGTCGGCATCGTCCACGTCAAGGACACTCTCCAGTCGATCCGCGCGGGCGGGTCGCGTCCCATCGCAGAGCTCGTGCGGGAGGCGTACTTCGTGCCCGAGACCAAGAAGGTCTCGGAACTGTTGAAGGAATTCCAGCGCCGTCACCTCTGGATGGCGATCGTCGTCGACGAGTACGGCGGTGTCTCGGGCCTCGCGACCGTCGAGGACCTCCTCGAGGAGATCGTGGGCGAGATCTCGGACGAGCACGAGGATGAGCGGGAGGAGATCTCCCGCCTGGGCGAGCAGACTTACTCCGTCTCCGGCAAGGTCAACATCGCCAAGGTCGAGGAGCTCTTCGGCCGGGGGCCGGAGGAGGAGGAGTACACGACGCTCGGAGGCTTTCTCGCGGCGCGACTGGGTCACATCCCCCGGCCGGGGGAGATCCACCGGGAAGCGGACCTGATCTTCACGGTCGAGGAAGCCGACCGCCGCCGCGTGCACCGGGTCCGCATCGAGCCGGCCGCGGTGCCTGTCCCGCGCGAGTCTTGACCGACGGGTCTCCGGGCCATCGGTCCGGCGAGGTGGCGGTCGTCGGGCGGCCGAACGTCGGCAAGTCCACGCTGGTGAACCGGCTGGTCGGCGAGAAGGTGGCGATCGTCTCGGACAAGCCGCAGACGACCCGCAAGAGAATCCTGGGCATCGCGCGCCGGCCCGGCGCCGAGATCGCGCTCGTCGACACGCCCGGAATTCACCGGCCCGACCACCGGATGAACGCCGCCATGGTTCGGGATGCCTCCGAAGCCCTTTCGACCGCGGACCTCGTTCTGCTCGTCGTGGACGGGGCAGAGGAGGGGAGAGAGCGCCGCGTGATCGACATGCTCGTCCGGGCCGGCACTCCCGCGATCCTGGCGCTGAACAAGATCGACCTGGTGGCTAAGGAAAAGCTGCTGCCGGCAATCGCCGAATACGCCGCCCGCCATCCCTTCCTCGAAATCGTCCCGATCTCCGCGAAGACCGGCGACGGCGTGGAGCGACTGGCGGAAGTGCTCGCGGCGAACCTCCCGGAGCGGGAGCCGGCCTATCCCGACGACTTTCTCTCGGCGACGTCCGAAGCGGAGTGGGCCGCCGAGGTCATCCGCGAGAAGCTCCTGGAGCGGACCCGGCAGGAGCTGCCGTTTGCGTCGACCGTCGTGGTCGAAAGGATGACCCGCGACGAAGAGAGAGACGTGACGGTGATCTTCGCGTCGATCGTCGTGGAGCGGGAGGGCCAGAAGGCGATCGTCATCGGCCGCGGTGGGTCGATGATCCGCGACATCGGGACGGCCGCGCGGGCGGAGCTCGAGGAACGGTCGGGCGGAAAGTACTTCCTGGACCTGAACGTGAAGGTGCGCGCGGACTGGCGCGACGACGAGCGGTTCTTAGCGACGGTGGTGACGAACCCGGAGGCCTGAGGCCCCGGATTTTTCGACCTCAGCCCCTTACCCTCGAACGGCCTTCCGCACCCTCTCCGAGAGGTCGTCCAGCGACTCGGCCAGCGCCTGGCGCAGGCGCTCGATCTCGGCGGTCCAGTTCTCGTCCGCCTCGCGGCGGACCCGTTCGACTCGTTCTTCGAGCAGCGGCGCCAGCTGGAGCGGGAGCTCCCCGGGCTCGCGGCCCGGAGGAAGCTCGGAGAGCGAGCGCTGCAATTCCTGGAAGTCTTTCGCGAAGAGCGCGGCCTGCTCTTCGAGCCGCTCGATCCGTTCGCGCAAGCGCGCGCACTCTTCGACGAGACCCTCGTCCGCCCGGCGCAACCGGGCGGCCTCCGAATGCGAGCGTTCCTCGAGCGCTCCGAAGCGCTCCTCCGTACGGGCCCCGAGATCCGAGACCTCGCGACTCGTATCGGAGCGTGCCCGGCCGACCAGAGCCTCGAGCTCCTCGACCCGGCTCTCCAGGCGGGCGACGGCCCGTAATGGCGCTGCTGGCTCGACGGCATCGCCGAACGGCGGTTCGAGGGGCTCGGTGTCCGGCGTCTCCGGAGGCGCGGCGTCGTTGGGCAGCGGCTCGTCCGGCTCGGGCCGAACGAGGGTCAGCGGGGGGCGCGAGTCGCGTACTTCTCCCGGGAGGGGATGAGCGGACGCCACCTCCGCCGGGGGGCGACCCTGGAGGCGCTTCAGCAGGTCCAGGAAAGTGAGCTTCGAGATCAGCTTGAACGTTTCCGTCACCCCCTGTCCCTCTCTCGCCACGGCCTCGACGTGGGGATACGCCGAGAAACCCAGGGCCTCTACCATGGCTTCCACCGACAGGATGTCGGGCAGGTCCCGCTTGTTGTACTGGACGACGACGGGCATGGTGTCGAAGGCGATTCCGTTGGCGATCAGGTTCTCCCGGAGGCTCTGCCAGCTCTCGAGGTTCTTCGGCAGCATCGTCCACTGGGAGTCGGCCACGAAGACGACGCCGTCGGCTCCCTGGAGGACGACCTTGCGCGTCTCGTTGAAGGCGGTCTGCCCGGGGACCGTGGCGAGCTGGAAACGGATCGTGTATCCCTTGACCTCACCCAGCTCGACGGGCAGCAGGTCGAAGTAGATGGTGCGATCGGTGTCGGTCGAGAGCGCGAGCAGCTCTCCCGCGGTGCCGGGCTCGAGCCTCCGATGCAGGACCTGGAGGTTCGTGGTCTTTCCGCCGAGTCCGGGCCCGTAGTAGACGATCTTCGCCGTCAGCTCTCGGGTCGACGCGTTGTAGAAAACCATGGAGCTGCTTGCGATTGTAGACCTGGTCCGGAGTTGCGTCCTCGCCGTCAAGCCCATAGACTCGCGCGGACTTGACCGAAACCCTCCTCCTCAAAAAGGCGAAGATCCTCGACGAGGAGCGCATCGGCCGGATGATCGACCGGATGGCGCACGAGATCGCGGAGCGCCAGAAAGACTTACCCGGCCTCGCGTTCGTCGGGATCCGGACGCGCGGGGTTCCCCTCGCGGATCGGCTGGCGACACGCCTCTCGGACCTCGTCGGGACGCCCTTCCCGATCGGCACTCTGGACATCACGCTGTACCGCGACGATCTCTCGACGGTCGCTCCGCAGCCGCTTCTCAAGAAGACCGAGATCGAGTTCGACCTGAACGATCGGACCGTGATCCTCTGCGACGACGTTCTCTACACCGGGCGCACGATCCGCGCGGCGCTCGACGGAGTCATCGACCTGGGCCGGCCAAGGGCGATCCGGCTGGCGGTCCTGATCGACCGGGGGCACCGGGAATTCCCGATCGAGGCGAACTACGTGGGCAAGAGCGTTCCGACCGCGCAGCGCGAGGTGATCAAGGTCATGTTCCGCGAAACCGACTCCGCCGACGAGGTCTGGATCCTGGAGAGGCCCGGATCCTAGGCAGGTTCCAGGTATCCGGTATCGGGTGTCAGGGACCAGAACCCTGGGCTCCCGCCGTTCCATGATCAACGCTCTCCGAACGAAGGACCTCCTCGGAATCGAGTCGCTCTCTCCGGAGGAGATCGTTCTCCTCCTCGACACCGCCGAGTCGATGCGGTCGATCGCCGACCGGAAGATCAAGAAGGTTCCGGCGCTGCGGGGGCGGATGGTCGTGAACCTCTTCTTCGAGCCGTCCACGCGGACGCGGTTCTCCTTCGAGACCGCCGAGAAGTGGCTTTCCGCGGACTCGCTGAACTTCAGCGGCGGCAAGGGCACCTCGGTCGAGAAGGGGGAATCGCTGCTGGACACGGCGCGGAACCTCCAGGCGATGTCGCCGGACCTGATCGTCGTGCGGCACGGATCTCCGGGGGTGCCGCATTTCCTGGCGCGGAATCTCGCCTGCGGGATCGTCAACGCCGGCGACGGCGCCCACGAACACCCGACCCAGGCCCTTCTCGACGCGCTCACCATCCGGCGGCGGCTCGGACGGCTGGACGGGCTGAAGGTCGTCATCGCCGGCGACATCGCCCACTCCCGGGTCGCGCGATCCAACATCTTTCTTCTCACCCGGATGGGATCGGAGGTCACGGTCTGCGGGCCGCCGACGCTCCTGCCCCCGCGGGTCGAGGAGCTCGGCGCGCGCGCGACCGCCGACTTCGACCGCGCGGTCGAGGGCGCCGACGTGGTCATGATGCTGCGGATGCAGCTCGAAAGGCAGAGCCACTCGCTCTTTCCCTCGACGCGCGAGTACTTCTCCCGCTACGGGTTGACGTCGGAACGCCTGCGGCGCGCGAGCCCGCGCGCGATCGTCATGCACCCCGGACCCATGAATCGCGGCGTCGAGATTGCCTCGGAGGTCGCGGACTCGGCGCAGTCCGTGATCCTCGAGCAGGTCGCGAACGGCGTCGCCGTCCGGATGGCGGTTCTCTACCTCCTGCTGACGGGCCGCCCGTGGGAAGGGGAGCGGGGGCCGTGGGAAGGGGAGCGGGAGGGGTCGTGACGGATCTCCTCGTCCGGGGCGGCCGGCTCGTCGATCCCGTCGCGGGGCGCGACGGAAACTTCGACGTCGCTCTCCGCGACGGCATGGTTGCGGCCGTGGGCGAGCGGCTGTCCGCCGACGGCGCCGAGGTCCTCGACGCGCGCGGCCTTCTCGTGTTCCCGGGTTTCATCGACCTCCACGCCCACCTGCGGGAGCCGGGTCAGGAGTACGCCGAGACGATCGCCTCGGGCTCCGCCGCGGCGGCCGCCGGAGGGTTCACCGCGGTCTGCGCGATGCCGAACACCGATCCTGCCAACGACAGCCGGACGGTCACCGCGTTCGTGAGCGCCCGGGCGCTCCTCGCCAGCGGCGCCCGCGTTTACCCGATCGGAGCCATCACCCGGGGGCGACGGGGCGAAGAGCTCGCGGAGTTCGGCGAGATGCGGAGCTCCGGCGCGGTCGCGGTCTCCGACGACGGCGACTGGCTCGCGGACGGGGACCTCCTCCGGCGCGCGATCGAGCACGCGGCGCCCTTCGGGATGCCGGTCGTGCAGCACGCCGAGGACCGGACCCTCTCGCGGCGCGCGCCCATGCACGAGGGCGCGGTCTCGACGCGCCTCGGCCTCGCGGGTCAGCCGGACGTCGCCGAGGCGGCCGCGGTCGCGCGGGATCTCCTCATCGCGGGGCTCGCGGGGGGACGTCTCCACTTCGCCCACCTCTCGACGGCGCTCGCGGTCAATTCGGTCCGCGAGGCGAAGGCTCGGGGCTCCTCGGTGACCTGCGAAGCGACGCCGCACCACCTGACGCTGACGGACGACGAGGTTGCCCGTTCCGGATACTCCACGCGGTTCAAAATGAACCCTCCGCTGCGCGAGCGCACCGACGTGGCGGCGCTGGTCGACGCGCTCGCGGATGGAACGATCGACGCGATCGCGACGGACCACGCGCCGCACCACGACGACGAGAAGGACGTCGAGTTCGACGCGGCGCCTTTCGGCGTGGTCGGCCTCGAGACGGCCGCGGCCGTGATCTTCGACCGCCTGGTTGCGCCGGGGCGCCTTTCCGTGACCCGTTTTGCGGAGCTCTTCTCGGCCGGACCCGCCCGCGCCTTCGGCCTGCCGGGCGGCTCTCTCGCCCCGGGATCGCCCGCCGACGTCACGCTTTTCGATCCCGCGCGGCGCTGGACCGTCGATCCGACGCGATTCGTTTCTCTCGGCCGCTCGACGCCGTTCGCCGGCTGGGATCTCCTGGGAGCGCCCGCCGCCACGGTCGTCGGCGGCCGCGTCGTCTGGAGGCGGGAGTCGGATTGATCCTGTCGCTCTGCCTGGCCGCGATCCTGTGCTCGACCTTCCCGGATCCCGACGCTCCGCCGGGCCGCCGTGTCGCCGTGGTGCTGCCCGCGGGCTGGGCGATTCCGGAGCTCGCGCGCTGGACGGCGTTCGCCCGGCGCGAGGGGCTCGAGATCCGGGTGGCGCGCGAACCCGAACGCGTCGGCCCGGAATGGGAGGTCGTGCGCCTCGCCGCGCCGCCGGTCTCCGCGGCGTTCCGGAGCCGGCTGGCCAGGTTTCCCGTGTCACCCGAGCCGTCCGGATTCGTCTTCGACGGCCGCGTCTATCGCGGCGGCGCCGACGGCGTCGTCCTCTCCGACCCCGACGGCGGCGGGGAGACGTTCGTCCTCGCGAACTCCCGCGACGCCGCGCTGCGCCTGCTGCGCGGAGTGTTCGGCCGGGAGCGGGAGCTCGGGTTCCGCGCAATATCGGGGGAGCTCTCGAAGGAGGGACATTTCCGGCGCGCGTCGGGCGGCGCCCTCGAGATCGAGCGAGCCACGGAGCACGACCGGATCGCGGACCGCGAACGGTTCATCCGGCTCCTCCGGACCGAGCGGCGCGGCGCCGTCGAGTGGCG
The DNA here is from genome assembly GCA_038327245.1 of Acidobacteriota bacterium. Taxonomy (GTDB): domain Bacteria; phylum Acidobacteriota; class Thermoanaerobaculia; order UBA5066; family Gp7-AA6; genus Gp7-AA6. The sequence goes on along the minus strand of JBBQKV010000013.1, from coordinate 8,012 downwards.
GTTCCGCGAGAGCGAACGTCCCGGTTTCGAGCGGTGGGGTCCGGTTCTCGATCGGCTCCTCGCGGGGAAGAGCCGGCCGCCCCTGACCGTCTTCCTCTACCCCGACCCTGCGACGAAGGGCCTCTACACCGGCTCTTCGCGCCCGGCGGACCTCGCGTGGACTGCGGACGGAGGGCGGGTCGAGGTGGACGTTTCGGCGCCCCCGGAGCCGGATCTCGTTTCGCCGGTCCTTGCCGCGGCGGCGGTGAGTGCCCGCGAGCCGCGGCTTCGCAAGCGGCCGACGCTTCTCGCCGCCGCGGGAGCGCGCGCGCATGGACGCTGGTGGGGAAGGGACGTGTCGTCGTTCGCTTCCTTCCTGGATCGCGCCGGGGTGCACCCCACGGTCGAGGACGTCCTGGGCGATCCGGACCGGGACGACCTTTCCCCGATCTGCGCGGTCGGAGCGGCTGCTTCGTGGCTCGACGCTGGCTTCCGCGAGGGGGGCGACGCCGCGCTCGCCGTCGCGTTCTCGGCGCCGGAAGAGGAGCTTCGCCGGACGCTCGTGCGCTGGAGGCGGGCGGCTCTCGATGGGCCGGCGCCGCCGCCGCCGCGGCGGCCGGCGCCCGCCGGTTTCCTTCGCGGGGTGTCGTACGCGATGGCGAACTCGGTCGAAGGTTCGTACGCCTCTCCGCGTTCGCTCGCCACGTTGCGCCGCCTCGCGGGAATGGCGGTCAACTCGATTTCGATCATGCCCTACGGTTTCTCGCGCCGGGAGAGCTCCCCGGAGATCGGTTTCGTGCACCGGAGTCCCCGGGGCGAAACCGACGAGGGAACGTCGCGCGCCGTCGCGGACGGCCGGTCGCTTGGAATGTCCGCGATGGTCAAACCTCACCTCTGGGTGGGCGGCGGCGCGTTCGTCGGCACGATCGCGATGCGGAGCGCGGCAGAGTGGGCGAAGTGGTTCGAGGCATACCGCCGCTTCGTCATCCATCACGCGATCGTGGCGGAGGCATCCGGCGCGACCCTTTTCTGCGTCGGCACGGAGCTCGCCGCGACCGAGTCCCACGCGGAGGAGTGGCGTCGCACGATCGCCGCAGTCCGCCTGGCGACCGGCGCGAACCTCGTCTACGCCAGCAACTGGGCGGCGGGCGCTCCCCGCGTCGGGTTCTGGGATTCTCTCGACGCGATCGGCGCCGATTTCTACGATCCGCTGTCTCCGGACGCCGGCGCTTCCGACGCGACGCTGGTCGAGGGAGTCCGGCGCGCGGCAAGGCCTCTCGGGCGACTTTCGGCCACGACCGGGAAGCCGGTCGTGTTTACGGAAGCCGGGTACCCTCCCGCGGCGACTTCCTGGATGGCGCCGCACGACGAGGAGTCCGGCCGGCCGCTCGGCCCGAAGGACGCGGCGCGCTCCGTGCGCGCGGTTTTCGCGGCGCTCTCCGGGGAGAAGTGGTGGAAGGGCGTCTACTGGTGGAAGGCTTTTTCCGACGGGCGGGAGGCCGGACCTGCCGACGGGAGCTTCAACTTTCTCGGCCGGCCGGCAGGCGAAGCCATCGCGGCGGGTTTTCGGAGGCTTGCGGCGGCGACGACGGCGAGCCGGGCGCGGTGACCGGCGGCGCGCTGCTCGACGGGGCGATCGCGGCCGCGCGCGCCGGAGGAGAAGTGCTCGAGGGCTACTGGCGAAACCTGCCGCGCGGCTCGATCTCCGAGAAGAAAAAGAACGACTTCGTCACGCGCGCCGACCGCGAGAGCGAGGAGGCGATCGTGGCGGCGATCCGTGATCTCCACCCGGACGACGGATTCCTGGGCGAGGAGGGCGGCCAGCGCGGTTCCGGCGAAGAGGGGCGCACGTGGATCATCGACCCGCTCGACGGCACGACGAACTTCATCGCGGGGTTCCCGTTCTGGTGCGTCTCGGTGGCCGCGCGGGAGCGGGGTGAAATCGTCGCCGGGGTCGTGTGGGACCCGCTCCGCGGAGAGCTCTACGCCGCGGAACGCGGCGCCGGCGCGTTCCGCAACGGCCAGCGGCTGCGGGTGACGGAGCAGGCCGACCTGGACGGCGCTTTTCTCTCGACGGGCTTTCCGTTCCGGTCGAAGGATCGCCTCGACCTCTACCTCGCGCTCTTCCGTGAGCTCTTCCAGCACGCCCGGGCGATCCGCCGGGCGGGCTCGGCCGCGCTCGATCTCGCCAACGTGGCCGCGGGAGTCTTCGACGGGTTCTTCGAGTTCCGTCTGTCGATCTGGGACATTGCCGCGGGCGCCCTCCTGATCGAGGAGGCCGGCGGTCGCGTCAGCGACTTCGACGGGGGAGACCGGCACTGGGAGCGGGGCAACGTCGTCGCGGGTTCACACGGCGTGGCGGAGGAGATCATCCGCGCCGCGCGGCGCGTGTTCTCGGAAGCCGAGATTTAGCCCGCGAGCAGCACCGGCACCGTCGCCGCGCGAAGGACGCGATCGGTCGTGGAGCCCAGCACCAGCTCCACGACGCGGCCGTGGCCGTGCGCTCCCATCGCCACGAGATCCGCTCCGGCTCCGATCTCGGCGAAGACCGCGTCGTCCGCGTGGCCCGCGCGCCAGGACCCCACCGCGATCACGCGGCGGATCCTCAGGTCCTCTTCTGCCTCGGCCAGCCGGGCCCGGCCTTCGCTCTCGTCGTCGCCAGCCGTGACGACCTGGACGGAGAGCTCGAGGAGCGCGGCGAGCTCGGCGACGAGAGCGAGAGCCTTCCTCGCCTTGGGCGATCCGTCCCAGGCGAGAACCGGCGTCCGAAACTCGAGGTAGTCGGCGGGAGCCACCAGGAGCGGCGCGGGCATGCGACGCGCGAGAGAGTCGGCGTGTCGGCCCACGAGCTCCCGGCGGTGCTGCGCGTTCGACCCGCGCGAGCCCACGGCCGCGAGGTCGCACGCCTGTGCCTCCTCGACGAGAATGTCGGAGACGCTCCCCTCGCGCAGGACGGGCTCGAAAGCCACGCCGGCTTCCTTCGCGCGGGCCTCGAAGGACGCGACGATCGCCCCGCCCGCGGAGACGAGCGCCTCGCGGAGCTCTCCGGAAAGATTCAGAAAAGGTTGGAACCCGACGGATCCCGAGAGATCCGCCACGACCACGCCGTCTAAGAGAGAACGGTCGACGACGTGCACTCCCCGCACCACGCCCGAGGCGGCCCGCGCGATCCGCAGCGCATGCCCCATGGCCGTCTCCGAGTGCGGGGAGCCGTCGAGACCGACCGTAATCCGCGCGAAGCTCACGTGACGACGACTCCGGCGTAGCCCACGACCGAGGAATCATCCCCGGTTTCGTCGCCGCTGTCCCGCCGGGCAACGACCCGGGCTCGCGACGCGCCGGCCGCCCGCGCCGCGACGAGCAGCGCGGTGGCCGGGAGGAAACCGCACATCGAGATCGAGCGGTCGACCACGGTCTCGAAGAGGCCCTCCGGGTCGAGCGCCTCGATCCGTTTCAGCGCGAGGTCGTCCTTGGCCCGGCCCACCGCGCGCGACTCGTAGTGGTTCATGTCGGAGGACGCCAGCAGCAGCGGCGCGTCCCGCTCCTCTCCGACGGCCCGGGCGAGAGCCTCGCCGACCTCCCGGCAGAGCGAGAGCGAAGGTTCCCCCAGGCAGAGCGGAACGATCTCCACGTCCGGACGGAGAACTTTCAGGAAAGGCAGCTGGACCTCGAGCGAGTGCTCGCGGCGGTGAGCCTCGGAATCTTCGGTGACGTGGGGCGCGAGCTCCCGGAGCCTCTCGGCGAAAGGCCGGGCGAGGGGCACCTCTCCCAGAGGCGTCTGCCACGCTTCCGAGGGATCCAGGGCGGCGGGAGCACCCCGGCCCGTGTGGTTGGGGCAGACGATGACGACGGTCCGCGGAATTTTCACCCGCGCGTAGACGGCGCCCGCCACCGGACCGGAGTACGCGTATCCGGCGTGAGGAACGATTGCGCCGAAGGCCTTCTCGGAAACCGCGTCCGGTGGCAGAAAACCGCGGACGTCCCGTTCGAGCGACTCGGGATTCGCGGAGTAGAAGAGACCGGCGACCGCGGGCGGACGGACCGTCATACGGCCCGGAGTTTACGGCCGATCGGCTAGTTGACGATAAGAGTGGCTTCGGCCTTCTGGCCGGCGAGCTCCGCATGAATGGTCGCGGTTCCCGCGGCAATCCCGGACGCCACGCCGGCCCCGTCGATGGTCGCAACCGCCGGATTCGACGACTGGAACTGCGCGATCGCGTTCTCGAGACGGGCGCCATCCGGCCCGAACGCGAAGGTCTCGAAGCGCTGGGAGTCTCCGATCCGGACGAGCGCGGTCGCCGGATGAATCTCGAGCCTCGAGACCTCCCGGACCATGACCGTGATCTCGGCTGCTCCCTGGACTTCACCCAGCTGCGCGCTCAACGTGGCCTTGCCGTCTCCGACCGAAGTCAGCTTCCCGTCGGGCGACACCTTGACGACGTTTTCGTCCGAGGACTTCCACGTCGGCTTGAAGGGCACCGGCCTGTTTTTCGAACTCTTGACCAGGCCCGCGAGCGTGAGCGTCGTTCCGACGGGTCCCACGAGAACCGCTCCCCCCGGTACGATCTCGATGGACGCGACGTCCACGACCTCGACCGGGACCTCGGCCGTGATCTCCCCCAGCGTTGCCGTCACTTTCGTCTTCCCCTCGCCTTTGGCCACTACCCGGCCGGCGTCATCCACCGCCGCGACATCGGCCTTCCCGGACGTCCAGGTCGCCCGGCCGCCCTCGATCGGCTGTCCCTTGGAATCCAGAACCTGTGCCGTCAGCCGCTGGCTGCGCTCGAGCCCGTACAGGAGCACCTTGCGGGGGGAAACCTGGATCGAGGCGGGCTTCCGCGCGCAGGCGGTCGCTCCGGCCAGGAGAAGGCAGAGCACCGCACGAAAGGGACCAATCGCTCTCATTCGAAAGACTTTCTGAAAGAATAACACGCAGCCCCGCCGGAGGCGAAGGTTCGCGATCCCTACCGATCCTTTTCCGGCGCCGGTACGCTTTTCGCATGCCCCCGGACTTCATCGAGTCGACAGTGGTCCCGAATCGGGCACTCAAACCCGGGAGGTTTCATGCGCGAAGAGTCTCCATCCAGTCGTCGCCGGACGATCCAGAACTCCCTTCCCGGGGCCGTCGTCTTCGTTCTCGCGATCTGCGCGATTGCGGCCGCTTCCCCGGCGGGAGCCATCACGCTGCCCGCCGGCTTCACGGACGAGCAGGTCACGCCTCTCGGCTCTCCGACCGCTCTCGCCTTCACTCCCGACGGGCGCCTCCTGATCACGACGCAGCCCGGGCGGCTGCGCGTCTACCAGAGCGGCGCCCTGGTCGGAACGGCCGCTCTCGACCTCACGACGCCGACCAATGTGATCTGCGCGGACTCCGAGCGCGGTCTCTTGGGCGTCGCCGTCGATCCGAACTTCGCGACGCCCAGCAACAACTTCATCTACCTGTACTACACGTTCAACCGGGCAGGGACGTGCGTCAACCGGGTCTCGCGATTCCTGCTCTCGGCGTCGAACGTCGCGTCGGGCGAAACCGTCCTGATCGACAATATCCCGTCGATCGCCGGCAACCACAACGGCGGCGACGTGCAGTTCGGCCGGGACGGCTACCTCTATGTGAGCGTCGGCGACGGTGGATGCGACTACGCGGGCGGCGGGTGCGCCGGCGCGAACGATGCGTCGCGCGATCAGCACAGCCTGGTCGGAAAGATCCTGCGGATCACGCGCGACGGAAACATTCCGACCGACAATCCGTTCACGGGCGCCGGAACCGCGGACTGCCGCGGCGCGGGAGGCACCACCGCCGGGAACAAGTGCCGGGAGACGTTTGCGTGGGGCTTCCGCAATCCGTTCCGCATCGCGTTCGATCCCAACGACGGCGGAACGCGATTCTTCGTAAACGACGTCGGGCAGAACACGTGGGAGGAGATCGACCTCGCCCAGGCGGGTGCGGACTACGGCTGGAACGTCCGCGAGGGACACTGCGCGAATGGCTCGACGACGGACTGCGGCCCACAGCCCGCGGGTATGACCAACCCCGTCCACGACTATGGACGTGACGTCGGCGGATCGATCACCGGCGGCGCCTTCGTGCCGTTCGGGCTGTGGCCCGCGACCTACGACGGCGACTACCTCTTCTCCGACTACGTGGCCGGCAAGATCTTCCGGATCGAGGGGACGGGCGCCGGCCCGCGCTCGGAGTTCGCCACGGGCCTGGGCGGCTCGAGCGCAGTTCATCTGCGGTTCGGTCCCCGCGCCGGCTCGCAGGCGCTCTACTACACGACGTACGCGGGCGGCGGCGAGGTGCGGCGCATCTACTTCACGGCGACGAACGGAGTTCCGACGGCGGCCATGACGGCTTCGCCGACGAGCGGCCCCGCGCCTCTGACGGTGAACTTCAACGGCAGCGGCTCCAGCGATCCCGACGGAGATGCGCTCACCTGGCTCTGGACCTTCGGGGACGGCCAGACGGCGACGACGTCGGTGGCGACGACCTCTCACCCGTACGCCGCCGGAAATTACACGGCGTCCCTGACCGTCCGCGACTCGAAGGGTGCGACATCGGCGCCGGTGACGGTCTCGATTTCCTCGGGCAATACGGCACCCTCTCCCACGATCTCTTCGCCGGCCGCGGGTGCGACGTTCTCCGTCGGACAGACGATCACGCTGACTGGAAGCGCAACGGACCTGCAGGACGGAACGATCAACCCGGCGACGCTCCAGTGGACGGTTCTCCGGCACCACATGACTCACACGCACCCGTGGTTCGCCGGAACCGGAAACAACCTGACCTTCACGGCGCCGGCCCCGGAGGATCTCGCCGCGACGACGAACAGCTACCTGGAAATCATCCTGACCGCGACGGACTCCGGCGGTCTGTCGGGAACCACGAACCGCAACATGCAGCCGAAGACCGTGCAGATCACGATCGCCACGAGCCCGTCCGGCCTTCAGCTCACGGTCAACGGGACCGCTGTCACCGGACCCACGACGATCACGTCCTGGGCGGGATGGCAACTGAGCCTCGCGGCGCCGGCGAGGCAGGCCCCGTGGAGCTTCGTCAGCTGGTCCGACGGTGGAGCCGCGACGCACTCGGTCGTGACGCCCGCCACGGCGGCGACTTACACCGCGACGTTCCAGAAGGGGAAGAAGTAGGAAGCGGGGTCAGGTCTTCACGGATCGCCACGGTAGCGATCCAACCAAAATGGCCTTGCCACATTGCGAGAGCAATGTGGCAAGTGGAGACCTGACCCCGCCGCTCAGTGCAGGATCGGGCCGGTGTCGACGGCCTCGAAGGCGCTGCCCGGGATCCGCTTGAGGTCGCCCAAGCGCGAGTCGTCCCACCGCGGGTCGTGGGCGCCGCTGACGAACCAGTCGGACCCGTTGTCGGCGAGGTACATCCCGTACTTCTTGAGCGCCGCGCACATGACCTGCACTTCCGACGTGTAGGCCGCGCAGCTGTACGACGCCTTCATCCGCAGGCGGAGTCCCATCGGGGGGATGTTCGGATCCGTGGTCGAAGAGGCGAAATGCGTGGCGGGATGAATGTACCCGCGCTGTGTCTGGCGGACCGTGAAGCGCAGAGCGTGGTTGATCGCTCCCTGCTGGACGACCTCGTCGTAACGAACGAGGCCCGGCAGAATCGGCAGCCCCGCGGCATCGGCCGAGGTCCACCCGTCCGGGCGGAGCGCGTTGCTGCGCAGGTCGAAATACGCGCCGGAGCCGGCCCACCAGCGATCCGTGTACGGGTTCGGCCCTGTACCCGGCGGCCACGCATAGTAGAGCTCGTGCAGCTCGCAACGATCGAGGCCGAGCATCAGGATGTGCCGGTCTCCGGTCGAATTGGGCCCGCCTTCGATCGGGGGATTCGGAGGGATCGGATACGGTCCGGGGTCGCTCTCGTCGGCATACTGGAACGCGACGTTCACGCGGGGCTGCGTTGCCGGCACCACCACGTACGGGATGCCGATCGGATCGCCGTTGTAAAACGTGCCGAAGTCCGGATGCAGGAACTTCGCGGATCCGATGAAGCTGACGTA
>JBBQKV010000012.1:0-35063 GCA_038327245.1 Acidobacteriota bacterium | reverse complement strand
TTTTCGGCGAGCGCGGTCTCGCGGTCTCCGTCCCGCACGATCTCGAGCGGCTCCTCCACGATCGCGCGGTAGCGGCCGTCCGGCACCCGCACGATGAACGCGGGAAGCACGGTGGCCGCAGTGGACATCGCCATCAGCAGCGGGCCGCGCGGAAAGTACGCCTCCTTCCCGAAGAACGGGACGGCGATCCCGGTGTTGTTGAAGTCGCGGTCCCCCTGCATGGCGACGATCCCGTTCGCTTTCAGGACCCGTAGGACCGTGAGCGTCGGCGCGAAGCTCTGGTCGACGCGGATCTCGGTGATGCCGGCGCGTTCGTGCAGGGCGCGGCGGGATCGCTCCACCGCCGGAAAGATGTCGGGAACGAGGACGACGTGGATCGGCTGCTTCATCTCGGCGAGCATCAGCCCGCCGACCTCCCAGTTCCCGAGGTGGCCGGTCAGCAGGAGGACGCCGTTCCCCTTCTCCCGGCCGGCGACGATGCGCGAATAGCCGATGACGCTCTCGACCAGGCGCGACGCCTCTTCCGGCGGCCGCGTGGCGAAGTGCAGGAAGTCGATCCACGCCGCAAAGTGGGCTTCGAGCAGGTCCCGCGCCGCGCGCGCGACCTCCGCGGAGTCCGCGGGCCGGCCCAGGATCACGGACAGGTTGGCCCGCAAAGCCCGCTGGTACTTGGGGCGAAGCTGCATGAAGCGCATCGTGGTCTGGCGGGAGAAGGCCCGCAGGACCCGGCGCGGGAGGCGCCGGGCGAGCCCGAGCGCAATGGGGAACCAGACGTGCGAGGTGGCGGAAGCGAGCGCCCGCACGAGACGGTTCCGGCTCGACATCTTCTCCTGCATCGCCGGAATCGTAGCTTCACTTGCTACGATCACCTCATGCGAGTGGGTGCGACGCTGAAGATCCTGGCCGCCGTCGCGGCAATCGCGGCCGCCGGGCTGGGCGTCGCGGCTCTGCTCTCGTTCCGGGGAGCGCTCTCCGCGCGACTCGACCGCGCCGCTTCGCTCGAAGCTGCCGCGGTCCGGCCCGCGGCCGCCGCGCGCCTCGCAGAGGAACTCCTGGCGCACCGCCTGGCTCTCGTCTCGGAGAACGAGTCCCGCGCGGTGTCCGGCGCGTTCCGGCAGAGCGCGGGCGGCGAAGCCCTGGCGGCCTATCGGAAAGCACAGGGCAACGCCGCGCTCGCCGAGGAGGCCGGCAAGGCGCTCGCGGCCGAGCACGCGCCCGAACCTGTCGGAGACGTCGCATTCCTTCGCGCCATCCGGGGTCTCCGCGCGGAGGCCGCGCAGGCGCCTTCGCCGGCGCGGCCCGAGCCCCCAGCGTCGGCGAAGCGTGCGGCATGGCTTCTCCTCTGGGCGGCGGCGGCCGCCGCAGCCGCGGTCCTGCTCGCCTTCGCCGCCGGGCGGACGCGACCGGCCTCCGCGTGAGACCGCGCGCCGGACTCGTCTTCCTTCCCTACGCCGTCTTCCTCCTCCTCGCCGCGATCTCCTGGAACCGCTGGATCGAGCCTTTCGTGGACACCGGGCGGGAGCTGATGGTCCCCGCCCGGGTGGCGCAGGGCGAGCGGCTCTACCGCGACGTGCGCTTCTACTACGGCCCGCTCGCGCCGTACCTGGCGGCGGGCGTCGATCTCACCGCCGGAAGATCGTTCGCGGCGCGCATCGCGCTGGCCGCTCTCGTGGCGCTCCTCCATCTCGAAGCGCTGAGACGGATCGCCCGACGCCTGCTCCCGGAAGGGCTCGCGGCGCTTGCGGCGTCGGTCGCCGTCGGGGTCACGTTCTTCCTCCGTCCCGGCGGATGCCACCTCTTTCCCTACAGTCTGGACACGGCCCTCGCGGTCGCCGCCGCCACGTGGTCCGTCCTGCTGTCGGCGTCCGGGGGCTCGCCGCGCCGTGACCGGCTCGCGGCGATCGGTCTCCTCGTCGCATTGCTGTCGCGCCCGGAGATCGGGATGGCCGCCGCCGCGGCGCTCGCGGTCGAGCGCCTCTTCGGGCCGGACCGAGCCGCGAAGCGCCGGCTCGCGTGGCTGGCGGTCGTTCCGCTCCTCGTCGCGGGCATCGTCTACGCGGTCTTCTCGGCCGGAACCGCCACGCCGATCCTGAAGAAGGAAGGGTGGCTGACGTTTCTCTTCCTTCCTCCGGAGTTCGTGAGCGTCTACTCGTCGTTCGCCGGCGTCGATCGGCCCGCGCTGCGCACGGCGGAACTCGGACTCGCGCTCGTCTCGCTCTTCCTGGTCGGCGTGTGGGTTCTGCTGGCGGCGCTCGCCTCGGCGAAATCCCGTCCGGCGTCCGCCGGCGCCGCGAGGGGGATCGAAGTCTTTGCCGTGGCACTCCTCGCGGTCGCCGCGCTCCTGCGGCTGCGGCCGCCGGCCGCGTTCGCGGAGACCGCCGCACTCCTGCCCCCGCTCGTCCGCGCGGTGCCGCCGCTCCTCTTCGCGGTCGCAGCCTGGGGAATTCTCCGGCGCCTGCGCGACCGGTCGCGGCCGACCGCTCTCTCCGGCGTACCGGACAGCGTGCTCCTGCTTTCGCTCTTTTTCGCCATGCGGCTCTTTCTCGCGGCGGGCTACGTCGGTCCATACAACGGCTTCTATCTCCCCCTCCCGCTTCTCCTGTCGGTCGCGCTCGTCTGCAACGCCGCCGCCCGGATCCCCGGCCGGATCGAGGTCTCCCCGCGGCCGACCGCTCTCCCGGGCCTCGTCGCCGCGGCGCTCGCCGTGTACCTGGGCGCGCGGATCGCGGCGCTCGCTCTCTCGTACCGGAACCCCGCCTGGTCGCGGGTCCCGACGCCGGCCGGGTCGATCTTCGTTCCGGAGCCGGCGGCCGGAGCGATCCGGGACACCCTCGGGGATCTCTCGCGGCGAGTGCCGCCGGGGGGCGCGATCGCGGGATTCCCGGAGACCGGTCTCTTCAACTGGGTCCTCGACCGCAAGAACCCGCTCGCGCAGGACCAGTTCTTCCCGGGCCACCTCGACGCGGAAGCCGAGGCCGAGGCGATCACGCGCCTGCGGACCAATCCGCCGGATGCGGTGGTGTTCGCGAACGTCCTGACGGTCGGACACGGACGGATCGCGCTCGGAAAGGACTACCTCGTCGCGCTGGACTCGTTCGTCCGCGAGAACTTCCCCCTCGTCGGCATCTCCGGCCCGGGAGCGCGCCCGGAAGCCCACATCGGAGACCCCGACTTTTTCATCGAGGTCCGGGCGCCGGCGCCGAAGGGTCGGCCGTGAGGCTGGACCTCGCCGTGGCGCAGCGGTTCGGACTGTCGCGGCGCGCCGCGCGCGATGCGGTGCGCGCGGGCCGCGTCGAGGTCGGCGGCGTCCTGCGGGACGAGCCTGGCGTGGAGCTGCCGGAAGATTCGAAGCTCGACTACCACCCGAACCGCCCGGCGCGGCACACCGTCCGGACGCGGCTCACGGTCCTGGTGGAGGACCCGCTCTTCCTGATCGTCGACAAGCCCGCCGGCCTCCTTACGATCCAGACCGCGGAGCACGAGGAAGACACTCTGTTCGCGCGGGCGCTCGCGTACCTCCACCACCGGTATCGCAAGCGCGCCTGGGTCGGCGTCGTGCACCGTCTCGACAAGGAGACGTCCGGCGCCCTCGTCTTCGCGCGGACCCGCGACGCGCTGCGCGCGCTCCAGGTGCAGTTCCGCGACCACTCGATCGAGCGGGAGTACCTCGCTCTCGTCGAGGGGGTCGTCCGCGCGCCCGGTGTTTTCGACGCTCCGCTCGTCGCGGACCGCGGAGACCGGCGCCGCGGGGTGGCCCGCCCGGGCCAGCCCGGAAAGCACGCGGTCACCCGCTACCGGCCGATCGAGGCCTTCGAACGGGCGACGCTCGTCTCCGTGCAGCTGGAGACCGGCCGGACCCACCAGGTGCGGGTCCACTTCTCCGCCTCCGGCCACCCGGTCATCGGGGACGCCGTCTACCGGCGCCGGGAGGGAAACGTGCCCGTCGCGGTCCGCCGGCAGATGCTGCACGCTCACATCCTCGGCTTCGATCACCCCGACTCCGGCCAGCCGGTGCGGGCGACGTCGCCGATCCCGGCCGACTTCGAGGAAGCGCTTCGGCTCCTCCGCCGGGCGAAGACCGCAGCCGGTGCGGCGCCCAAAAAAAACGCCCCGATTGCTCGGGGCGTTCGATCCGTCAAAGAACGGAAATCCTAGGCAAGAACGATCACGACCACCCGGCGGTTCTGGGACCGGCCCTTGCGCGACGTGTTCTTCGCGACCGGGTCTTCCTCGCCGTACGAAATCGTGGACATCCGGTTCAGCGCGATGCCCTGCTTGGACAGGAACCGGCGGACCGCTTCGGCGCGGTCCTCGCCCAGCTTCAAGTTCATCTCGGGCCCGCCGCTCGAATCCGTGTGACCCTGGATCTCCAGGTACACGTTCTTGTTCTCGCCCTTCAACTTGTCCGCGAATTCCATGAGCTTCGCCTCGGCCTCCTTCGAAAGCTCGTGGCGATTCACCGGGAACTTGACCGCGTCGTCGGAGAGAACGAGCGAGTAGACGAACTTGCCTTCGGCCAGCTTGCCCGCCGCCTCGGCGCGCTCGAGCGCGTCGCGCGTGGACTTGTCGAGTTCGGCGAGCTTCGAATCATGCTCGCGGACGCGCGACTGGGCTGCCTCGACCTGCGTCTGGACCTCGCTGATCCTCCTCTCGGACGCGGCGCTGCTTTTAGAGACCTCCTGCCCCACGAAGCGCTTGGTCGCGCAACCGGACAAGCCGACGATCCCCACAAGAAGCGCCCCGGCCACCAGGAAACGGTTGGAACCTTGAACCCTCATGAACCCTCCCTTCGTTGAACGTTGACGGACGCTGAGGTTTCGGGGGCCGTTCCCCTGTAGCCGCGACGCGTCCGAACGATCCAGTTACCCTTCTTCGTGACCGATACGAATACAACCCGATATTTTAACTCGCCCCGCCCGGAAGGCGAAAACCCCAGGATGTACTGCTTCCTCACCTCGGAGTTGACCTGGGCGGCCAGCGGCCTCAAATCCTCCTCACCCCCCGCCAGAAACATGCGTCCCCCGCTGGAAACCGCCAGCATCCGGAGGTTATCGACGAAGAGCTCCTGCCGCTGGTGTTCGTTGAGGAGGTCATACATCACATTCTTCATGCCGATGGCGTAGACCGGCGTCGACACCTGCTGCAGGATCTCTGCCATCCGGGTGGCGTCCAGCTTGCTCGCGTTGTCGACCCCGTCGGTGAACAGGATGATGGCCCGCTTCGCGTTTTTTCCCTTCAGGAGCTTCGGGGTCGCGGCGACCGCGTCGAAGAGCGCCGTCTGGCCCCCGGCGGAGAGCTCATCCAGCGCCGCCAGGAGCTTTCGCGAATTGGAAGAGAAGTCCGCGACGAGCTTGACCTCCCCTTCCGCGAAGGCGAAGAGCGCGAAGTCGTCGCCGGGCAGCCGGCCCTCGACGATCGAGCGGATCGCTCTCTTCGCGTTCGTGAGCTTGGCCGCCAGATCCATGCTGCCGGACGTGTCGACGAGAAATGCCATCGACACCGGCGCGTTGTCGTCCCGGTCGAACGTATCGATCTGGACACCGGTCGTCTCGACGCGAACCCGGAAATCTTTTCTCTCGAGACCGTCCACGAACCGGCCCTTCTTGTCGAACACGACGACGGGCAGAAGAACGTACTCGCTCCCCGCGGTCTCCGTGTAAGTCGGAATGTCTTCCGCCGGCTTCTGCGGCGCCGGGGTGGGCGCGGGCGGCGTCTGCGCCCGCAAGGCCGGGACTGCGGCAAAGAGGAGGACCGCTCCGAGGAGGAGCAGGCGCGAAAAGAGGCGTTTCATCGAGAAATCATAAGCTGACGGACCCATCCGATAATTCCGGCATGGAAGCCGTCTCGCCCTCCGTCGTCCTCGTCCGCCCGCACGTCCCGGGCAATCTCGGCTCGGTCGCGCGCGCCGCCAGGAACTTCGGGGTTCTCGACGTCCGGCTCGTAGAGCCGGCGTGCGCTCCGGACGAGGAAGCGCATCGCCTCGCCTCCGGAGCCGACGGGCTCCTCGAGGCGATGAGCCGGTATCCCGCGCTGGAGGACGCCGTGGCGGAGTTCGACGTCGTCGTCGCGACCTCATCCCTGCGCGGGCGCGCCGAGCGCCGGTGGCTGTCTCTCGCCGAGCTGCCCGCGTTCCTGGGCTCGGTTTCCAGCGGGGCCCGCGTCGCATACGTCTTCGGCCCGGAGAGAAGCGGGCTGACGGAGGAGGAGCGCTCGCGCGCGAGCGCCACGGTCAACGTGCCGACGGATCCGGCTTTTCCGACGATGAACCTGGCGCACGCCGTCGCGGTTTTGCTGGCGGTTCACCGGACGTTTGGCTCCGCGTCCTCCTTGTCGCGCGACGACGACCTCGCCCCCGCCCGGGAAGTCGAGGCGGCGATCGGGCACTGGGACCGGGCTCTCGACGCGATCGGCTTCTACGACACCGGCCACCGAGAGCGCTCGCTGCGCGAGTGGCGCTCGATCGTGGCGGGACGTCCGGTCAGCGCGCGGGAGGTCGCGATGCTGCGCGGCGTCGCGAACCGGATTCTCGTCTCGCTCCGGAGGAGCTCCTCGGAGTCTTAGGTCCGCGGCGTCGGCGAACGTTCGGGCAGCAGGTACAGCAGCATCAGGACTCCGTGGACGGCGAGGCTCGCCCAGACGTTAACGAATGCGAGCGCGAACGAGAGAGCGTACGAGATCGGCCCCATCGCATAGCGCTGGGTGATCGTTCGCACGGCGGCCGGGTCGGCGTCGGGATCGAGGAGCCGTCGGCCGGAGACCGCGTACCACCAGACCGCGTTGTAGGCGATGGCGATGACGACCAGAGTGCCGCTGTAGAGCGCGACGGCGGTGCGCCGGCTGTCCGGCTCCGGAAGGTGCTCGGCGAGAACCGCCGTGGGAAACGGGACAAACGAGATGCACATCAGAAAGAAGATGTGAATGAGGAGGAAGTAGCGGTCACAGCGGCGGATGTACGTGAACATCGCATGGTGGTTCGTCCACATGATCCCGAGGGTCACGAAGCTGATCGCGTACCCGAGATACGACGGCCAGAGGCGCAGCAGGGCGGCGAGCAGTCCCTCTTCGGTGCCGGCGTGGGGCACCTTGACCTCGAGGATGAGAAGGGTGATCGCGATCGCGAAAACGCCGTCGGAGAAGGCCTCGAGACGCGCCGTCCCGGAGTGACCGGATTCGGGGTCGACGAGCTCGGTCATGGGGGGAGAGCTATCAGCTGTCAGCTGTCAGCTATCAGCTGAGAGCTTCTTCAGAGCAGCTCCGCAGCGCTGAAGAAGAACGCGATTTCCCGCGCCGCGTTCTCCGCGGAGTCGCTGCCGTGGATCGCGTTTCTTTCGATGTCTGTCCCGTGCAGCTTCCGGATCGTCCCGGGGTCGGCCTTGCGCGAGTCGGTCGCGCCCATCGTCTTCCGGAGGTGGGCAACGGCGTCGTCCCGCTCGAGCGCCGCCGCGATCACCGGACCTTCCGTCATGAACGTGACGAGCCCGTCGAAGAACGGGCGCTCCCGGTGCACCGCGTAGAACTCCCGGGCCTGGTCCGCGGCCAGGCGGAGCCGTTTCAAGCCGCGGATCCGGAATCCCTCCTCCTCGAGCCGGGCGAGGATGGCGCCGGCGCGGCCGGCGGACACCGAATCCGGCTTGCAGATCGCGAGGGTGCGTTCGGGCATTCTCAAAACTCCTTGACGACGATGGGGAGGCGGTCCTGCGTCGCGACGCCCGCGCGGGACAGTGATTCGAGGAGCTCCCGCGGATGCTGGGTTCCGACGAGAAGCGTGGTCCCGTCGGAACGCGTCAGAAGGACGCCCAGGTTTCCGCGGGCATTCAGCGCGCGGCGGCGGCGCGAACCGCGAATGCCCCATCCGCCGTACTCGCGCACCGGGGCGTACTGGAACGCTTCCGCCTGCGTGACCTCGGACAGCGGGATGCGGGTGCTGTAGAGGAAGCCGTATCGAACCGAGATCGCGTCGGGTCGGACGGTGGTCGTCAGCCGCATCGAGAGGATCGCGCCGAGCAGGAGGACGACCGCGAGTAGCAGCGCGATGACCCAGGGAGAGAGGCTCTGGGTCTCCTCGTAGAGGGCCGGACCGTTCATCGCCCCAGGACTTCCTTCATCCGGGCTCCGATGTCCGCCGGCGAAGCTACGACGTGAATCGCGGCGGCCTCCAGAGCCTTGATCTTTTCGGCCGCGGTGCCGCGGCCCCCCGCGATGATGGCGCCGGCGTGGCCCATCCTTCGGCCGGGCGGCGCCGTCTGACCGGCGATGAAGGCGACGACCGGCTTCCGGAAGTGGCCGGCCACGAAGCACGCCGCCTCCTCCTCCGCCATCCCGCCGATCTCGCCGATGAGAACGACAGCCTCGGTTCCGGAATCGTCCGAGAACGCGCGCAGGCAGTCGACGAAGCTCGTGCCGTTGACGGGATCCCCGCCGATGCCGATGACCGTCGACTGCCCCAGGCCGAGATGCGTGAGCTGGTCGACCGCCTCGTAAGTCAGCGTTCCGGAGCGGGAAACCACGCCGATCGTGCCCGGCTTGTGGATCCGCCCCGGCATGATTCCGATCTTGCACTCGCCCGGCGTGATCAGGCCGGGGCAGTTCGGTCCGATCAGGCGGACGGGCGTCCCCGCCGCCTCCCGCGCGCCGAGGAACGCCTTCACGCGGATCATGTCGTTGGTCGGAATGCCCTCCGTGATGCACACGATCATGGCCACGCCGGCCGCGGCGGCCTCGACAACGGCGTCGGCCGCGAACGGCGGCGGGACGAAGATCATCGAGGCGTTCGCCGCAGTCTCCGCGACCGCCTGCGCCATGGTGTCGAAGACCGGGATTCCCTCGTGGATCGTGCCGCCCTTCCCGGGAGTCACGCCCGCGACGACCGCCGTGCCGTACTCGCGGCTCGCGAGCGCGTGGAAGGAACCCTCGCGCCCGGTCAGCCCCTGGACCGCGAGCCGCGTTTCGCGCCCGACCCAGATGCTCATCGGCCCCCCTGCCCCGTGACGATCGGGATCCCTGTCAGGTCCGAGAGAGTCCCCGAAATCCAGTCTCCGAGATCGCGCCACGACGGGACCAGCAGGATGGCTGCGGCCCCCACGACCAGCGCGGCCGCACCCGTGCGCCAAGCGCGGCGCGCCTCGTCACGGGGCTCGTGCCCCATCGCCGCGCGACCGGCTCGCGCGAGGAAGAGAGGCAGAACGAAGAAGAAGACGAGGAGCGCGCCCCATCCCGCGAGCAGCCGCGGATTCGCGGACAGCGTGTCCCACCCCTTCCACGTCGCGACGAGGAGGCCCATGAAAATCGGCGCGAGAAAGAAGCCGAAGGACTTCAGCGCGTAACCCGCAACGTGCCTCATCGCGAAGCCGCCGCCGCCACGGCCTTGGCCGCCGCGTCGGCGAGACCTTCCGCAGGCGTCACAGCGAGACCCGACTCGCGCAGGATCCGCTTGCCCTCGTCCACGTTCGTGCCTTCCAGCCGGACGACCACCGGCAGGGACAGGCCCATCTCGCGGACCGCCGCGACGACCCCCTTCGCGATCACGTCGCAGCGCATGATGCCGCCGAAGATGTTGATGAGGATCGCGCGGACGTTGGGGTCCGAGAGGATGATCCGGAAGGCGTTTTTCACCTGCTCCTCGCTCGCGCCGCCTCCGACGTCGAGGAAGTTCGCCGGCTCTCCCCCCGCGAGCTTGACGAGGTCCATCGTGGCCATCGCCAGTCCCGCGCCGTTGACCATGCACCCAACGCTCCCCTCGAGCTTGACGTAGTTCAGGCCGAACTTCGACGCCTCGACCTCGAGCGGATCCTCCTCTTCGAGATCCCGCATCTCCCGGATGTCGGGGTGACGGAAGAGCGCGTTGTCGTCGAACGTCATCTTCGCGTCGAGCGCGAGCACCCGGCCCCCGCGCGTCACGAGCAGGGGATTGATTTCGGCGAGCGTCGAGTCGGTTTCGACGTAGGCCCGGAAGAGCGACTGCATGAGCGAAACCGCCTCGCGGAACGAGTCGCCCGCGAGGCCGAGCGCAAACGCGAGGCGGCGCGCCTGGAACGGGAAGAGGCCGAGGAACGGATCGACCGGCTCCCGCAGCACCGCGGAGGGGTCTTTGGCCGCGACCTCCTCGATTTCCATCCCGCCGGATCGCGACGCGATGACGACTGGCAGCGCCCGCGAGCGGTCGAGAGTGATGCCGAGGTAGAGCTCGCGGTCGAGGTCGAGCGCCTCCTCCACGAGAACCTTGCGGACGATCCGCCCGGCGGCGCCGGTCTGCGGCGTCACGAGGGTCATGCCGAGAATCGCCCGGGCGTGCTCGAAGGCCTGCTCGGGGTCCTTCGCCACCCGGATGCCGCCGCCCTTGCCCCGTCCCCCCGCGTGGATCTGCGCCTTGACGACGGCGGCGCCGCCGAGCCGCTTCGCGATCTCGCGGGCCTCCTCGGGCGTCCCGGCGACCTCGCCCTTCGGAATCGCCACGCCGTAGCGCGCGAGCAGAGACTTGGCCTGGTATTCGTGGACCTTCATGGGGTCAGGTCTTCCATGGGGCCGGGTCTTCCCGAGATGTGGAAAACGGGATCGGCCACGCCGCCACTTGCAGCAATTGCGGAGCAATGTGGCAAGTGGAGACCTGACCCCCAAAGTGGCATGTGGAGACCTGACCCCACTTTTCCGTCACGTACCGAACAGCTTTCTGAAGCCCTGAACCGTGGTCGCGCGGAACATCTCGGCGATGGACGTCGTGAGGGGAATGGACTTGGGACAGGCGCGCACGCAGTTCTGCGCGTTGCCGCACTCGTCGAGACCGCCCTCCCCCATGAGCGATTCCAGGCGCTCGGCCGCGAGCATGCGCCCGGTCGGGTGCCGGTTGAAGAGCGCGACCTGGGAGATCGGCGCGGCCCCCATGAAGTTGGAACGGTCGTTGACCTGCGGGCACACCTCCAGGCAGTTCCCGCAGGTGATGCACTTGGAGAGCTCATACGCGAGCGCGCGCTCCCGCTCCGCCATGCGCGGTCCGGGTCCGAGGTCGTAGGTCCCGTCGATCGGGACCCACGCCTTGACACGCTTCAGCGACTCGAACATCGAACCGCGGTCGACCGAGAGGTCGCGGACGACCGGGAACTTCGCGAGCGGTTCCAACTCGATCGGCTGGTCGAGCGCGTCGATGAGCGCGGTGCAAGCCATGCGCGCCGCGCCATTGATCCTCATCGCGCAAGACCCGCAGACCTCCTCCAGGCACGCCCGGTCGTAGACCACGGGCGACGTCCGCTTGCCGTCGCGGGTCTTCGGATCCTTGGCGATCTCCATGAGGACCGAGATGACGTTCTCCCGCGGGCGGTGCGGGATCTCGTACTCCTCCCAGTACGTCGAGGAGCCCGGCGAGTCCTGCCGGCGGACGCGGAGACGGATGGAGGTGGGCATGACGTCGGAGAGCTTAATCTCAATACTTGCGGGGCCGCGGCGGAATGAGAGACGTATTGACCGGCGCGTAGGTGATCTTCGGCCCGTCCTCGGTGTGCTCGGCGATCGTCGTCTTCAGAAAATTGGCGTCGTCGCGAGGAAGGGCGTTCTCCTCGGTGACCCCCTTCTCCAGGTCGCGCACCTTGAAGTGCGCGCCGCGCGACTCCTGCCGCAGGAGCGCCCCCCGGGTCATCACGCGGGCGAGCACGAGCATGTTGCGGAGCTGGTTGACGAACGAGATCTCGCGGTTCGCGAAAGCGCTCCGGTCGGTCAGGCCGATTCGCTCCCAGCGCAGGGAGAGCTCCCGGAGCTTGTCGTCGGTCTCCTGCAGCTTGCCGTCGTGCCGAATGACCGTCACGTTGTCGGTCATCCAGTCGCCCATCTCCTCCGCGATCGCGTGGGGGTTCTCGGGTCCGGCGAACCGCGCCAGCCGCGTGAACTCGGTCTCCCAGCGTTTCTTTGCGGCGGCGAAGGCGCCCTCCTCGACCGGAAGGCGCGCCGCAGTCTCGCGGCCGTAACGAACCATCGCGGGGCCCCCGATCTTGCCGGCGTAGAGGCACGCAACGAGAGAGTTGGCGCCCAGCCGGTTCGCGCCGTGGTACTGGTACTCGACCTCTCCCGCGGCGAACAGGCCCGGCACGTTCGTCGCCTGGTTGCGCGGGGAGGCCTCGTCCAGGGTGCCGGTCCTCGTGTCGGGGACGTAGTCCACCCACAGGCCGCCCATCGAGTAGTGCATGCCCGGGAAGACCTTCATCGGCACTTCCCGCGGGTCGTCGCCCACGAACTTCTCGTAGATCTCCAGGATCCCGCCCAGCTTGACGTCCAGCTCCTTGCGCGGAATGTGCGTCAGGTCCAGGTAGACCTCGCGCTTTCCGCCGACCCCGTAGCCCATGAGACAGATCTGGAAGATCTCGCGGGTCGCGATGTCGCGCGGGACCAGGTTGCCGTACGCCGGGTACTTCTCCTCGAGGAAGTACCAGCGCTCCGACTCCGGAATGGATTTGGGAGCCCGCTTGTCGCCGCGCGCGCGGGGAACCCAGACCCGGCCGCCCTCTCCGCGCGCCGACTCCGACATCAGCCTCAGCTTGTCGCTCGCCGGGATGGACGTCGGATGGACCTGGATGAACTCGCCGTTGGCGTAGAGCGCGCCCTCCTGGTAAGCCGCGGCCGCCGCGGTGCCCGTGTTGATGACGGAGTTCGTCGAACGCCCGAAGACGATGCCGGGGCCGCCGGTGGCGAGCATCACGGCCATTCCGGCGAACGCCTCGATCCGCATCGAGACGATGTCAAGGGCGACGATGCCGCGGCAGTTCCCGTCGGCGTCCCGAACGAGGCCCAGGAACTCCCACATCTCGTGCTTGTCGACGAGGCCCTCCACCTCGAAGCGGCGGACCTGCTCGTCGAGCGCGTAGAGGAGCTGCTGGCCGGTCGTGGCGCCGGCGAACGCGGTCCGGTGGAAGCGCGTTCCGCCGAAGCGCCGGAAGTCGAGCAGACCCTCCGGCGTCCGGTTGAACATCACCCCCATCCGGTCGAGCAGGTTGATGATCCCGGGAGCCGCGTAGCACATCGCCTTGACCGGAGGCTGTTCCGCGAGGAAATCGCCGCCGTAGATCGTGTCGTCGAAGTGGATCTCGGGCGAGTCCCCCTCCCCCTTCGTGTTGACCGCACCGTTGATGCCGCCCTGGGCGCACACCGAGTGGCTGCGCTTGACCGGAACGATCGAGAAGAGGTCCACGGCGACGCCCATCTCCGCGGCGCGGATCGTCGCCATGAGACCCGCGAGGCCGCCGCCGACGATGATGACCCGGTCCCGCGTCACGACGCCCCGCTCACGTCCGGAACGCCTGGATCGAGCGGATGCCGATGAACGAGAGCGCGAGGAAGACCGCGGCCGAGATCCACACCATTCGACGCTGCGCCTTCGGACCGACGGTCAATCCCCAGACGATCGAGAAGGACCAGATTCCGTTGGCGAGATGAAACGTGGCGGAGAGGATCCCGAGCACGTAGAAGGCGTAGATCCACGGATTCTGGACGGAGTCCTGCATCAGCCGGAAGAGATCGACGCTCTCGTGGTCGCGGACGTTGACGAGACGCGTCGTCCAGAGGTGAAAGATCACGAACGCGAAGAGGATGATTCCGGTTACCCGCTGCAGGAAATACATCCAGTTCCGGACGTACCCGTTCGACAGGACGTTCGGGCGCGCGGTCCCCGTGACGAACAGGCCGTAGACGCCGTGGAAGAGGAGGGGCACGATGATGACGGCGACCTCCAGGAAGATCGCGAAAGGCGTCTTCTGGAGGTCTCGAACCATCTGGTTGTACGCCTCGCCTCCCCGGGTCGCGGTGTAGTTCTCGTAGAAGTGAAAGGCCAGGTAGCCGCCGATCGGCACGATTCCCGAAAGGGAGTGCAGGCGCCGCAGCCAGAAGTGGCGCTCTTCGCGGGTCAAGGTCAGACCGTCAGGATGCGGAAGAGCTCGCGGACCGCGTCGGCCGACCGGCCGAGGGCCACCTTCTCGTCGGGCTGCAGCTCGATCTGCACGATCTCTTCGACGCCGCCTCGGCCGAGCTTGACCGGAACGCCCAGGTAGACGCCGGACATCCCGTACTCCCCCTCCAGGTAGGCCGCGCAGGGCAGGATCTTCTTTTCATCCTTCAGCACGGCCTCGACCATTTCGGCGACCGCGGCGGACGGGGCGTAGTAAGCCGAACCGGTCTTGTAGTAGTTGACGATCTCGATCCCGCCGTCGCGGGTCCTCTGGACGATCGCGTCGATGCGTTCCTTAGAGAGGAGGGAGGTGATCGGAATTCCCCCGACCGTCGAATATCGCGGCAGGGGAACCATGGTATCCCCGTGGCCCCCGAGAACGAACGTGTGGATGCTTTCGACGGACGCGTGGAGCTCCTCGGCCAGGAACCACCGCATCCTCGCGGAGTCCAGGATCCCGGCCATCCCGAAAACCCGCTCCCGAGGGAACCCGGACACCCGCCGGGCGACCTCGCACATCGCGTCGAGCGGGTTCGACACCACGATCAGCACGGCCTGGGGGGAGCGGGGAGCGGCTTCGCGAACGACCGCGCCCACGATTTCCTCGTTCTTCTGCACGAGGTCGTCGCGCGACATGCCGGGTTTCCGGGCCAGGCCCGCGGTGATCACGATGACGTCGGACCCGTCCGACAGCTCGTAGGAGTTCGACCCGTCCATCCGCGCGTCGAATTTCAGGACCGGCGCCGATTCCATGATGTCGAGGGCTTTCCCCTGAGGAATCCCGGGGACGATGTCGATCAGGACGACGTCCGCGATCTCCTTTTCCACGAGGCGCTGCGCGAGCGAGGCCCCCACGTTTCCGGCGCCGACGACCGTCACTTTCTGTCGCATTCGCGCGGGATTCTATCGGATCGCCGGGCGGGACGATCGAGCGGAGCGCGCCCGAAACGCTTACAATCCGGTCGTGTCCGAAGATCTGGAACCGATCGCCTACGGCCCCCGTCCCGCGTACAAGGACAACCCGATCTGGATCGAGGCCATCTCGGTGACGCGCGCGGCCTACGATCTCGCCGAGAGAGTTCGTCCGGATGATCCGCTGACCGCGCGTCACCTGCGGCGCGCTTCGGTCACAATCCCCGCGCACCTCGCCGGCGCCCTGTCGGCCGACGACGACGACGAGGCCCGCCGCGATCACGTCACGACCGCGCTCGGTGCGCTCGCCGAAGTGACGCGGCAGGCGGAGCGCGTCGGCAGCGGTGAGCGCGCGGCCGCGGACGAGCTGGCGCGCCGCACCCGGGAGCTCGAGCGGGCCGTGAGTTTTCAGCTCGGGGACGCCGGCACGCTCGTCTGCTGATGGCTCCGGAGCGCGCGCGACCCGTCCTCTATGCCGTCATCGCGGCCGCGATCGTGATCGCCGTCGCGGCGTTCTGGGTGCCGCGGTGGTGGGAAAATCGCGAGTACCGGCGCGCCGAGAAGATCGCGGGAATCGGCTCTCCGGTTCTCCCCGGCAAGGTCGTGGACGCGCGCCGGAAAGTCGACCCCGGACTCGCCGCGGCGAAGGTCACCGAGGAGATCGGAAAACCGTCGTTCGCGGTCGGCACGGAAGGCGCGTTGTCCCACGAGATCTGGAAGTACTACTTCGCCGACGGCACCATGACGGTGAACCTGACCGACGGTTACGTCGCCCGGATCTCGACGGAGTTCGGCCCCCCGAAAATCCGCCAGTCCCGGCGGCCCTGAGCGCCGGCTCCGTGGGTGTAGGGGAAGCGCCCGCCGGCGTCGCCGGAGTTGGACGTAAGGAGCCGTCGATCCGGGTCGTTCTGATGCCCAAGGACACCAACGCGCACGGGACGATCTTCGGCGGCGTCATCCTCTCCTACATCGACCAGGCGGCCGCAGTCGAGGCGAAGATGCACGGGGCGTCGTTCATCGTCACGGTCGCGATGCGCGAGGTCGTGTTTCACGAGCCTGTTTACGTCGGCGACCTCGTGTCGTTCTACACGGGCGTCGTCCGGATCGGCCGGACGTCGATCACCGTTTCGGTCGAGGTCTTTGCGCAGCGAGGCGAAGGAACCGGAGAGATGATCAAGGTCACGCAGGCCGAGGTCACGTTCGTGAACCTGGACGAGAAGAGGAAGCCGATCCCGATTCCCCGATAGCGTCTCCTCAAACAGAAGGTCCCGATTTCTCGGGACCTTCGTCTCGTCAGCCGAGCAAGAGCCCGGCAATGGTTGCAGCGCGAATTATTCTACCACTCCGAATCGTCCTCTTCGGGCACCGGTGTCTCGGTCGGGAGCTCGACCTCCTCGTCCTCCGAGAGATCCTCGATCTCCAGCTCGGCCTCCTCCACCGTCTCGCCTTCCAGCTCGTCGGCGCCGGCCGCGGCGATCGGCCGGATTTCCTCCTCGCTCCAGGCCGGGCGCGACTGGCGAACGCCCGCACCGGTCGCCGGAGCCCCCGGCTTCCGCGCCGTAGATTTTGGAGCAGCGCTCGGGCGGGTCGCGGGCGGCTTCGCTTTTGACGGGCGCGCGGCGCTCCGGGCGGGAGCGGCTTTGCGGGAACGTTTCGGAGCGGCCGCCTTCCTTCGGGCGGGCGCGCGCTTCGCCGCCTTCCGCTTCGCGGCGGGCTTGCGTTTCGCGCTCGACTTCACCCTCGACTTCGCCTTCGACCTCACGCTCGCCGACCGCTTCCGCGCCGAGGGCCGCCGACGTGCCGCGGCGCGGCCCGTCGACTTCCGGGATGCCGTTTTCTTCTTCCGGGGAGACGACCGGGAGGTCTTGCGCGCCCCTCCGCGCCCGCTTTTTTTCGCTTTCATTGCCACGTGTCCACCCTCCTCTCGACCAGGTTTCGCCCCCGCCGGATCATACAATTCCGGGTTTGTCGAGGCGAGTCGGGTTGATCCAGAAAAGCGGCGGCGAAGCCCGCGTCCTGATTCTGCCTCGTCCCGGCGGCCTGACGATCGAGATCCGGCCTCTCGTCCGGTCCCGCGCCTGGCGAAGGCGCCTGACTGCCGGCGCAGTCCTCGTCATCGCGGCCTCGCTCTTCGGGATGGCCCGGCTCGTTCCGCTCTGGGAATTGAGCCTCCGGCGGGGCTCGTTCTCCGACCTGCCGCTGCCCGTCCTCATATTCCTCTCGCTCGCCGTCGGCATCACGACGCCCGTGACGCTCGTGGGCTTGGCCGCGCTCGCTTTCGTCGAGGAGCGCATCGAGGTGGACCCGTCGGCGGTCGTGGTCTCCACGACCGCGTTCGAGAAGACCCGCCGGCTCACCATCTCCCGCGGCGAGCTCGACTACTGGCGGGAGACCTACCTTCCGCTCTCCCCGTGGTGGAGCTGGAGCGTGAAGCGGCTCGCGGCGATCTCGGCAGGCCGGACCCTCCCGATCGCCGGCGGGGCGGGCCCCCGCGAAAAGCGCGAGATCGGTCTCGCGCTCTCGCGGGCGACCGGGCGTCCGCTCGTCGCGGACTTCGGCCGGGTGATCGAGCCGGGGCCGGTCGCTAACCCCTGACCTCGTTGGAGTTGGGTGCAGGCTCCCGGTCCCGGTTACGCAATACGCGGAATACAATGCTTTCGTGTCGCCGATCGAGACCGAGGCCGCGAACCGCCATCTGACCGAGACCCGGCTCTCCTCCTACGACCTGCCGGAGGAGGTTCAGAAGGGCATCGCCGACGCCGGCTTCGTCTACGCGACCCCGATCCAGCAGAAAACGCTGCCCATCGGGCTCGCCGGAAGGGACGTCGCCGGCCAGGCTCAGACCGGCACGGGAAAGACGGCGGCGTTCCTGATCACGATCTTCTCGCGCCTCCTGCGGTCGCGGCCCCGGGAGCCGCGGCGGGGTCCCCGCGCCCTCGTCGTGGCGCCGACCCGCGAGCTCGTCGTCCAGATCCGCAATGATGCCGAGGTCCTCGGGCGCCACACGGGCCTGACCACGCTCGCGGTCTTCGGCGGGATCGACTACCACAAGCAGCGCGATCTCCTCCGCCGGATGCCCGACCTGCTCGTCGGGACGCCGGGCCGGCTCCTCGACTACGAGCAGCAGGGGGCGACGAGCTTCCGGGGCGTCGAGTTCCTGGTGATCGACGAGGCCGACCGGATGTTCGACATGGGATTCATCCGGGACCTGCGTCGGATCCTGCGCCGCTGCGCCCCGTATAACGAGCGGCAGACCTTCCTCTTTTCGGCGACCCTTTCCCCGCGCGTCATGGAGCTCGCCTACGAGCACACCAACAATGCCGAGAAGGTCGAAATCGAGCCGGAGCGCGTCGGCGCCCACGGGATCACGGAGGTCCTGTACCACGTCTCTTCCCCCGAGAAGCTGCCCCTCCTGCTCGGTATCCTGGAGGAGGAAGGGCGCAGCCGGATTCTCATCTTCGTCAACCGCCGCACGACCGCGGCGGACCTGGTGAGGACGCTATCGGCCAGCGGCTACCCCGCTCGCGCGCTGGCCGGGAACGTCCCCCAGGACCGGCGGATGAAAATCCTCGCGGATTTCAAGGAGGGGAAGCTCGCGGTGCTGGTCGCGACCGACGTGGCATCGCGAGGCCTCCACATCGAAGGCGTCTCGCACGTCGTCAACTACGACCTGCCGCAGGACCCGGAAGACTACGTTCACCGGATAGGCCGCACCGGACGGGCCGGCGCGATCGGCAGGGCCGTGTCGATCGCGTGCGACGACTACGTGTTCTCGCTAGACTCCATCCAGAAGCTGATCGGCCGCGAGATCCCGGTCCTGTGGGCGCCCGAGGAGATCGTCGAGAAGGGGCGCCTGGCGGCCGAAGCGCGGCCGGGCCGCCGCCCCATCGCGACGCGGCGACCCCGGCCGAGCGCGCCATCGCCCGTCACGTACGGGCGCGAGAAGAGGAAGAGTCGGAGGAGGTAGGAGGGAAGCGTCCGGTAGAGTCTGACATGGAGTAGCCATGTGCCGAAACATCAAAAACCTGTTCAACTTCGAACCCTCCGCCACGGAAGAGGAGGTTCGGGCGTCCGCTCTTCAGTTCGTCCGGAAGGTCAGCGGTTTCAACCGCCCCTCCCGCGCCAACCAGGCGGCGTTCGATCGGGCCGTCGACGACGTCGCGGAGGCGGCGCGCGTCCTGATCGAATCGCTGGTCACCACGGCTGATCCCCGGGACCGCGAAATCGAGGCGGAGCGGGCCCGGGCCCGGTCGGCCGCCCGGTTCGGGTCGAGTCCGTAGTGCGACTCAGTCGGAAATCTCGATGAGCAACGTCGCCCGGTGGTCCCGGTTCCTGGCCGCGATCGTCGGCGCGGTCGCCATCCTCCTGCTCGGCGTGTTCCTCTTCCGCGTCGAGGTGATTCACGATCCCGCGGTCGCGCTCTGGCCCACCTACGGCCTTCTCCAGCTCGACGCCATTCCGAGCGCGCAGGCCCCCGAGACCTGGTTTCCCTTCGCGGTCCACGTTCTCGTCTGGACGGCGGTCCTGTACGCCGTCCTGGCGGTCGCCCACCGCGCCGGGAAGCGGTGACCCGGCCGAAGCGTCAGGCCGCCGTCAAGCGCGGCACTGGACAAGCCGGGGGCAGTCTCATGGCGAAATACAGGAATACACGATTGACCCTGTGGGCGCTGCTACTGGTGCTCGCGGGCTGCACGACGCCGGCCCCGAGCCACTTCGCCGGTGAGCCCGCGCGGACCCCGGCGGCAGCCAGCCCGCGCGGGATGCGCGGCGGCGTCTTCGTTTCCGAGGCGCTTCCGGCGCTCCGGCTCACGCCGGGTGCCGGGCTCGTCTACCTCGGCGCCCATCCGTTCCGCATCGGTACGATCGCGCAGGGCGAGCGTCACGTGTTCGCGGACCGGGCGGACGGCGTGGTGCACCGGCTCCTCGTTCTCCAGTTCGAGAGCATCCTGCCGTCGAGCACGGAGGAGTACCGGTACCGGATCACCAACCCGGTCGAGCTCGGCGGAATCCCCTACCGGCACAGCGTCCATCTCTACCGCGTCTCGGACTCGATTCGCGAGGCCCCGGAGAGCGAGCTCGCGCTCACGGTGGAGTTCCTTCGGGGGAAGCGCTTGACGCTTCCGGACGAGCAGGCGATGTCGCGCTACGCCCGCGTGATCGGCGCGGACAAGAAGCACGAGCTCCTGATTTTCTACCACGAGAGTCTCGCGGACTGGGGAAAGGGCGGGATCGAGACTCTCGCGATCGACGGGGCGCCGCGACCGGAGGCGGCGGCGCTGGCCGCGGCATTCGTGGAGCGCGCGCGGAAGAGCTTCACGATCACCGAGTAGCCGGCGCCGTCTCCCGCCGGCGGGCTAGAAGCTCTTCAGAAACGCGGCGTTCGTCGGGAACTTCGACAGCCGGCCCTGCACGAGCTCCATCGCCTGGACCTTGTCCACCGCGGCGAGAGCGCGCCGGAGCTTGACGATCTTCGGCAGCTCGTCGGGGTTGTAGAGCTTCTCTTCCTTGCGGGTCCCGGACTGCGGGATGTTGATGCAGGGAAAGATCCGGCGGTTGAAGAGGTCGCGGTCGAGGAGGATCTCGGTGTTCCCGGTTCCCTTGAACTCCTGGAAGATGATCTCGTCCATCCGCGAGCCCGTGTCCACCAGCGCGGTCGCGATGATGGTGAGCGACCCGCCCCCCTCGGCATTCCGGGCGGCTCCGAAGAACCGGCGCGGCTTCTCCATGGTCCGGGCGTCGATGCCGCCCGACAGGATCTTGCCGCCCCCCTTCTGCATGTGGTTGTACGCGCGGGCCATGCGGGTGATCGAGTCGAGGAAGATGATCGCGTGCTTGCCGCACTCGATCATCCGCCGCGCCCGCTCCGCCACGATCTCGGCGACCGCGATGTGGTTCTCCGCTGAGAGGTCCGCGGAGGAGGCGATGACTTCGCCGCGGAGCACGCTCCGGCGGAAGTCCGTGATCTCCTCGGGCCGCTCGTCGATCAGGAGGACGATGACGTACACGTCGGGGGCGTTGACGCCGACGGCGTGAGCCATCCTCTTCAGCAGGGTCGTCTTGCCGGCCTTGGGAGGCGCCACGATCAGGCACCGCTGGCCGCGGCCGATCGGGGCGAGCAGGTCGACCATCCGGCCGCACATCTCATCGGGCTCGGTCTCGAGCTTCAGCCAGGCGTTCGGGTCGATGGATACCAGGTCGCCGAACTGCGGCCGGTGGCGGAACTGTTCGGGCGTGAGCCCCTCGACCGTCTCGATCCTCCGGACCACCGGTCTCGTACCGTCAACCGCGAACCCGCCGATCAGTGCGCCGGCCTCCAAGCCTTCGCGCGCGATCAGCTCCCGGGGAACCAGCGGGTCTTTCGGGGTGGGGAGGTAGTTCGTGGGAGATGCGACGAGCACTCCGGATGCGCTTTCCTTGGGCGGGAGGTACAGGACGCCTTCGACCGGTCTCTCCGGGCCCGCCGCGGCCAGCTCGTCGACCCGTTCGGGAGCGCCGCCGTTTCCGGAGAAACCGCCGGGCCGGCCTCCGCGCCGCCTTCGCCGGCGACGGCGACGGTGGGGGTGCGGCTGCCCGTCTCCGCCCCGCTCCGACGGCCCGACCGGAGCCGGGCGTTCGGCAGAAGCGGAAAAGGACCTAGCGCTTTCCGGATTCGAGGGATCTTCCGACATGAGCTCCTGGGTTGCCGCCGCGCTGACACGCTGTCCGGGCGGGAGGCGTTGATTCTAGCCCAAAACCCGATTCGACGCAGGAAAAAGCGAAAACCGACGCGGGAAACCGGAAAAGGCGGTTCGATCAGACGAAAAGAGCTAGCACACCGGCCCGGTCCGCCGGAGGAATCCGCGCCAGCGCGAAGTTCTCCCCGGCGTGTTCGGGACTCGAAACACCAACCAGGGCCGTTGTCATTCCGGGGGCGGAGCGGGAAAACTGCAGGGCCCGCTGGGCGTCGGTCGTCGCCCCGGCGAAAGCCGCCGCGACCTCCTCCGGAAGGTCCGCCGACAGCCTCCCCTGGAGGAGCGACGCGGAGCCGAACGCCGCGAGGTGCGCCTCCTCCGCCGCAATCAGGGCCGGCGCCCGTCCGCCCGGCCGGAGCTGGGACGGGTAGGCCAGCGCCTGCGCCATCGCCAGGTTGACGGGGAGCTGGACCGCCGCGAAGTGATGGCCCTCGCCGGCAACCTCGCGGGCGACCGCGGCGACGTCGGCGAGCGCGAGGTGCTCGGGGTGCTCCGGCGGGACACGCAGGCCGTCCCACGTGGCCAGGCCCCACCTCGCGATCCGGCCATCGCCCACGGCCTCCTCGAGCTTCGCGGCGGCGCGGACGAGGCGATCGCGGAACGCTTTCGGTCCCACGGCCGTCCGCTGCGACTCGACGTTGTGCAGGTAGTACAGGTCGATGGTCTCGAGGCCGAGGTTCCGACGGCTCCGCTCGATCTGGTCGTCCAGGTACGCCGGCGCCATGCAGTGCCCGCCGGCCGCGATCTCGGAGCGGGGCGCCACGCCCGGCGTCACGAACGTCTCGAGGATGTAGCGCTTGGGGTCGCGCGGGTCCGCCGAGTCGTGCGGGAGGTAACCGCCCTTCGTCGAGACGAAGACCTCGTCGCGGCGGGCGGCGCCGCTCGCGAAAGCCGCGGCCAGCGCCCGCCCGATCGCCCGCTCGCTCCTCTGCCCGCGGTAATTGATCGCGGAGTCGAAGACGTTGACCGCCGAGTCGAGCGCCCGGGCGATGGAATCCTCGTAGCCGCGGTCCGTGGTGTCGTTCTCTTTTCCCAGGTACGTGCCGAGCCCGATCGAGGAGAGAAGAAGGCCGGCGGCCTCGCGGAAGTGGCCGGGCGCCGCCGCCGAGCGCTCAGCGAAATGTTTCGTGCCTTCGGGGGTGGCGCGGCCGGGAATCACCCGAGAAAGCTATCAGCTGTCAGGCTCATGTCCCGTGTCCCGTCCCTAGGCGTAGCTCCGATTCAAGAACCCGAGGTTCGGATAGCCCGATCCCAGAATGGCGGCGGAATCGGCGCCGAGCCAGTCCTGCAGGATCGTTCCGTAGTACGAGCGGAAGTCGTTCGCGATCGTCCGGTTTCCGTTCGAGTCGAGGCTCGCGAGATTCGGGGGACCGCCGTAGATTCCGGGGCGGACAGCGTTGCCGACGACGAAGTGCGCGGCCGCGGTGCCGTGGTCGGTCCCGTTCGAGCCGTTGTCCTGCGGCCGCCTTCCGAACTCCGACCACGTCATCAGGAGCACGTCATGCGACTTCCCGTGCGCGTCGAGGTCGTCGAACAATGCCTTGATTCCCCCGGTGACCGTCGTCAGAAGCGGATCGTGGTCGACGTTCTCGGTCGCGTGGTTGTCGAACCCGCCGAACGTGATGTACAGGATCCGCGCCCCGACGTTCGCGTTGATGATCTGCGCGATCAGCAGGAGTCCCGCCCCGAGCGTCCCCGCCGGGTAGGTCCCCCCAGCGACGTAACCCGCGCCGACCGTCTGGAGGACGTTGGAGGAGTTGATCGCGTCCTCGCCGATCTGGGAGAGCGTGTCGAGGGAGTTCGCGATCTCGTACTCCGCGCCGTTCTCGGTCAGGAAGGTCCGGATCTGGTTGTTGCGGTCGCCGGGATACGAACCGTCCGTCGCGTACTGGTAGCTCGCGAGGTTGACGAACGACGGCACGCCCACGTTGTCCGCGAGGAGCGTCCGCGGCAGCGACTGCGAGATCGCGGTGCAGGTGAGTGGGTTCCCGCTGCCCGCGACGTACTTATCGGCCCAGCGCCCCAGCCAGCCGTTCCTCTGGGCGAGCAGCGGGTCGGCGGTGTGCCAGACGTCGCGCGCCGCGAAATGGGAGAGGCTCGAGTTCGGGTATCCGACGTTCTCGACGACCGCCACGCGGTTCTGGTCCCACATCGTCTTCAGCGGGGTCATCACGGGATTCAGGCCGAGGCGGTTGTCGAGCGCCAGCACCGAGGCCGCCGGGATTCCGATGCGTGACCGCATCTGGAGGTAGAGGTTATCGGTGTACGGAACGACCGTGTTGAGGTCGTCGTTGCCGCCGGCGAGCTCCAGGACCACGAGGGTCCGGTTCGCGAACTCCACACCCACCGACTCCTCGAAGAACCGGGAGCCCTTCACGGCCCAGCGCGGGACCATCGCCGAAACGGTCACGAACCCGGAGGTGCGGAGCAGGAAATCGCGGCGGGAGAAGGGCATGGTTTCGACCTTTCAGGCGAGGTGGAACGCCGGGCTCGTCAGCATCAGATGGACCAGGCCGCGCACTTTCCGATCCACGTTCGTGGGGGTGTTCGTCCAGTTGCCCCGCGAGCCGTCGTCGTTCGCGTTGACGTACTCGATCCAGGCGCCCCGGACCCGTGACGACACGTCGTCGACGTTCAGCCGCTCCGCGACGATGTCCACGACCTTCTCTGCGGTCGAAGCGTCGAGCCCCGCGAGCAGGCGGTTCGGGTCGAAGTGCGTGCCGGTCGAGCCGCGGTTCGTCGACATCGCGTTCGCCATGGTCGCCCGAGCAAAGAGCGTCCCGGTGTTCATCCACGACGTGCCCCAGTCCCAGCCCTTCGCGTCCTCCGGGTTGAAGAGCACCTGCCCCATTCCCGCGAGCGAGTTCGCAGGGGTCGCGAAGTCGGTCTGCGCCTCGACCATCCGCACCGCCGCGACCGCGTACTCGGCGGGGCTTCGCACCCAGGTCTTCCGCGTGTGCGCCTCGTAGAACTCGGGGTGCAGGAAGATCGAGCGCACGACCTCGCGGACCGAGTGGTTCGTGGCGACGTACACGTCCCGGAGCAGGGCGACGACGTGCGGCGGCGGGTTCTCGCGCGCGAAGAACGTCCACAGCTTCGCGCCGAGGAACCGTCCGGACACGGAGCCGTCGGAATCGGTGTGGGCGAGGATGATCCGGATCGCGTCGGTCCCGTCCCAGTTCCCGGTCTGACCCAGGATCGTCTTCGACCCCGCGTCGTGGATGGCCGGGTTGTCGAGAAAAGTCGCGCCGTTGTAGTCGTCCTCCCGCCGGTAGTTCTGGACCGTCCAGCCCGTGAGCGCCCGGGCGACCTCGCGCACGTCGGTCTCGGAGTAGTGCCCGATCCCGAGCGTGTAGAGCTCCATGAGCTCCCGCGCGTAGTTTTCGTTGGGGCGGCCGGCCTTGTTCAGCCAGTTGTCGAGCCACACGAGCTCCGCGGGGTCCTGGGAAATCTTCATGACCAGGTCGTCGAACTTCGCGACCGCGTACTGACGCTCGGTCTTGTTCTGGTTGAGGATGAGCGTCGTGCCGCGGACCTTCGAGATGCCCGACGTCCAGTGGAGGTTCCAGAAGTAGGTCATTTTTTCCTCGAGCGGGCGCGGGGAAAACGCCATCCGGTCGAGAAACCACTGCTGGAGGCCGCGGACGTTGCCGAGGTTGTAGTTCCGGGCGGCCAGGCTCTGGTCGTACGCGGTCATCTCGATCGAGTCGTAGTCGACGAGGCGGGAGACCGCGCCCTCGAGGCCGCGGCCGTAGAGCCCGTCGATCTCCGAAGGCGTTCCGCCGAAGCCCGCCCGCCTCGAGAGGTGCGCGGCCGCGTCCCGGGTCCAGTCGATGGTGGTCATGGGGCCCTCCTGGGCGATCTACTGCAGGATAGACGAGGCAGTGGAGCGGCGGTTTACAAGTGTCCCGAGTCCCGTGTCCCGTCCTAGAACACCGGCAGCGGAATTCCGTGAGTCCGAGTCGTGCCCTCGACCTTCGGGTCCCACCGCCCCGGAATTGGAGTCCGGCACCGCGGGCAGGCCCCCGAGTCGAGCCGGTTGCGGCGGACGCGGAAGCCGATCCGCTCGATGACGGTCTCGCCGCACTCCGGGCAGCCGGTGTTCTCCCACTTTCCGGTCTGCCCCGGCAGGTTGCCGGCGTAGACGTAGCGCAATCCCTCCTCCGCCCCGATTTCCGCGGCGCGCAGGAGCGTCGCGGCGGGAGTGGCGCCGCGGTCCGTCATCTTGTAGTCAGGGTGGAACGCCGTGACGTGCCAGGGGATGTCCTTCGACACGGACGCCACGAAGCCCGCGGCCCGGCGCAGCTCGTCTTCCGAGTCGTTGAAGCCCGGGATCACGAGCGTCAGGACCTCCAGCCAGATTCCGCGCGCGTGGATTCCCTCGATCGTGTCGAGGACGTTCTGGAGCACGCCGCCGAGCTCGCGGTAGTGCTTGTCGTCCATCGACTTCAGGTCGACCTTGTAGAAGTCGACCCACGGGCGGATGTAGTCGAGGACCTGCGGCGTTCCGTTGCCGTTGGAGACGTAGGCCGTGCGGAGTCCGCGTTCGCGCGCCTCCCGAAAGACGGCGACCGCCCACTCCGACGTTATGAGCGGCTCGTTGTACGTCGAGACCACAGTGGGCGCTCCGCAGTCGACCGCGAGGCCGGCGAGCTCGTCCGCCGGGATGTCGCGCGGCGGCGCCACGGCCTTCGGATCGCGGACGGACTGCGAGGTGAACCAGTTCTGGCAGTAGCCGCAGTGAAGGTCGCAGCCGAGCATTCCGAACGAGAGCGCGTCCGAGCCCGGCAGAGCGTGGAAGAACGGCTTCTTCTCGATCGGGTCGCACTGAATCGCGCCGACGTAACCCCACGGGACCTTGAGGACGCCCCCCTCGTTGTAACGAACGCGGCACACGCCCTCGCGCCCCTCCGGGAGCGGACAGCGATGGCCGCACGAGTAGCACTTCAGCCGTCCGTCCGGCAGGCGTTCGACGAGCTCGGGCGCGGCAGCGACCGTGCGGCGCGCGAGAACGTCGGCGACGGGAGAGCGGGGAGCCGGAGACCGTGCCGCCATGACACAAAGATAACGCCCGGGGTCAACGCTGAATTGCTGAATTCAGCGATTCAAGTCTGACCCCAACCCCTGCGAATAGCGCGGCGAGACCGCGGGTTATGATCGGCCGATGCCCAAAACTTCCCGATTTCCGGCTCTCTTCGTGTCCGTCCTCGCCGCGCTCGCCGCATTCCCCCTCGCGGCCCAGACGGCCACGACGATCGCCGCCGGGACGTCCTATGCCACCGAGAAGGACGGCGTGGTCAGCGGGGTCCGGGTCGAGGCCCGGCCCGACGGCTCCGTCTGGTTCCTGGTGCCGGCGCTCGACCGGATCGCGGTCCTCCGCGACGGGACCACCACGCAGTGGGCAATCCGGGACGATACGCATCTCGGCGCGAACCCCGTGGACTTCGAGATCGACGGCGACGTCGTCTGGTACCTCTGCAACGGCGAAAGCCTGATCGACGCGGGGCACTCCATCCTCGGCCGGCTCGACACGGTGACCGGGCAGATCCGGGAGTGGGAGGTGCCCGGCGGGCGGCCCGCCGGCTTCTATCGCGCGCCGGACGGAAAGGTCTGGATCCCGCAGACCAACCAGAAGGTGCAGTCGGTGGACCTGGAGACGCTCGAGGTCATCGACTACCGCTCTCCCCTGACGATCGCGTTTTCCGACATCGTCGTGGGACCCGACGGCGCTCTCTGGATGACGGACTTCGGGAACAACCGGATCGTCCGGTACGAGCCGGGAGCTCCGCAGGAAACGTCCTGGACCCTCGTCGATCCGACGCTCGCCATCTTGAACCCCTCCCAGATCCAGTTCGACGGAGAGGGGCGGCTCTGGATCTCGGAGTTTTCGGGCGGCCGGGTGGAACGATTCGACCCCTCGAACAACGAGAGCACCAGCTTCGTGGGATTCCTGAACCCGATTCACTTCGACCTGTTCGGGGGCCGCGTCTACGTGACCGAAGCCGCCGGTTCGAAAGGCCAGATCGCGGTTCTCGACCCGCGCCTCGCGGGAGGGACGACGCGCACTCTCGAGCCCCAGACGCTGGACGTCGGAAGCCTCGTCAACACGCGCGCCGCGGTCGTCCACGACCGCACCGCGATCCGGAGCACGTTTACTTCGCCGCCCGTGGCGATTCCTGCCGCGGACCTGCCGGTCGCCCTCGGCATCGGCGGAATCCTGCGCACGCAGCTCCCCTGGACGAACGCCTACGGGATCGACGTCGTCGGGGGCGAGGTCTGGGTCGGATCGGCCGGAAGGGTCGCGGAGCTCACCCTCCAGACCGTCGGAAGCGCGGCGGACCTCATCGCGCCGGTCGCGACGCAGCTCGCCGGCGCCGCCGACGTGGAGGGACGCATCGACGTCACGCTCTACAACCCGAGCGACACTCCCATCTCGGGCGACCTCCTCTACCTCTTTTCCCCCGGCTTCTTCGCGGCCCGCACGTCGTTCACGCTCGGGCCGGGGCAGACGTCGCTCCTTTCGGACGCGTTCGGCGACCTCGGATCCTCGACGATTCCCTTCATCGGACCGGTGAGGATCCTCGTCACGTCGGGACCCGCGGATCAGCTGGTCGCGACCGTGCGGACGGCGCAGGCCCGGGCGGACGGCGGCTCGTTCGGCTACTCCGTGCCCGCGACCTCCGCCTCGGAGGCGCTGAACGCCGGCGATTCCCGCACGCTCTTCACGGGGTCGCGCGAATCCGACGTCTCGGTCTTCGGCTTCTACTCGCCGGCGGGGGCGGAGGCGGTCTTCACGCTCGTCGCGCCGGACGGCAGCGTTCGCGGTTCCATTCCGATCTCGATCACCTCCAACGTCGCCGAGGAGTTCTCCCCCGCCGCGTCCGCGTTCAGCGTCCCCGCCGAGCCGGGCGACGTGATCCGCGTGGCAATCACCAACGGAACGCTCTATCCCTACGTGCGGATCGTGGACGCCGGGTCGAGTGACGTCGCGCTCTCCCTTCCGGCGAAAGCGACCTCGGACGCCGTGTTCCCGAACGTCGGGAACGCCGTGGGTCTCTTCGACACCAGCTTCATGTCGGACCTGTTCCTCTCGAACCCGGACCCGACGGCCGCCGCGAACGTGCAGATTTCGTTCTACCCCCTGGGATCGGACGGCCCCCCCGCGATCGCGACGGTCACGCTCCCCCCGGGAGGCGCCGCGCTCGTCGGCAACGTCCTCGAAACGCTCTTCCACGTCAAGGTCGGCCAGGGTGCGATGCTCGTGGAGTCCGACGTGCCCGTCGCGTCCTCGCTCCGCATCGCGGCCATCCACGACGAGGGCGATTTCGCCACGCTGGCGCTGCCGCTCGACTCCGGAGATACGGTGCCGGCGACCGGGGCCTTCATGATCGGAGAGCTGCAGACCGTCAACCGGCGGACCAACCTGCTGCTCTTCAACCGGGGCGCGGCCGGCCTCGTCACGGTGATTGCATACAACGGCAACGGCGACGAGATCGGCCGCCTCCAGGTGGCCGTGGGCGTGAACCGGGCCGCCCGGGTGAACTCGGTGCTGCCCGCGCTCGGCTCGAACGAGGAGAGAAACGGCCGGATCGTGGTGCAGGCGTCCGAGGGGATGATCCTCTACGCGTGGGCCGCGCAGATCGACGGTCCGACCGGCGACCTGGAGATCGTTCCCTTCCGGTGATGTGACCACCACCTCCGTCATCCGCGGTTCGGGCATGCACGTGCCGCCCGGAATCGTCACCAACGAGCGGATGTCGCTCCTCATGGACACGAGCGACGAGTGGATCCGGCAGCGCACCGGCATCAGAGAGCGCCGCTACGCGCGGAGCGGCACCTCCTCCTCGGACCTCGGCTTCGAGGCGGCCCGGCGCGCGATCGCGGACGCGGGTCTCGAGGCGAAGGATCTCGACTCGATCGTGTTCGCGACCATGACGCCGGACCACTACTTCCCGGGCAACGGCGGGCTCCTCGCGAAGAAGCTCGGCCTGGACCGGACCCACGCCCTCGACGTCCGGATGCAGTGCGCCGGATTTCTTTCGGCGCTCCACGTCGCCGACGCGTTCATCCGCTCCGGGACCTATCGCCGGATCCTCGTCGTCGGAGCGGAGTGCCACGCCTCCCTCTACCCCTGGACCGAGGCCGAGTGGGCCGTGATGTTCGGCGACTCCGACGGCCCCGTCGCTCCCGAAGCCTATGCCTGGGGCACCGCGCAGCGCGACCGCGCCGTGATCTTCGGGGACGGCGCCGGAGCTTTCGTGCTCGAGGCGAACGAGACCGGCGACGGGCGCGGATTCCTCGGGTTCGAGATGCGCACGGACGGCGGCCACTGGGACAAGCTCTACGTGCCGGGCGGCGGCTCCGCGAGCTTTCCCTACTTCTCCCCGGAGATGTTCGCGGACAACCGGACGGTCCCGGTCGTCGAGGGCCGGCAGGTCTTCCGCCTCGCGACGACCGCCATGCCCGAGATCATCCGCGAGGTTCTCGCGAAGCATGAGCTCTCCCTGGAGGACCTCGACCTCCTGCTGATGCACCAGGCGAACCTGCGCATCAACGAGGCCGTTCAGAAACACCTCGGGCTCGCCGACGAAAAGGTCTTCAACAACATTCAGAAATACGGCAACACGACCGCCGCGACGCTCCCGCTGGTGTTTCACGAGGCGAAGGAAGCCGGCCGCGTACCGCCCGGCTCGCTCGTGTGCTTCACCGCGCTCGGGGCCGGACTTCACTGGGGCGCCGGGCTGGTGAGGATTTAGGCAAGCTCAATTTTTTCTGAATCTCGGTCCGCCCTGGATCGCGTCGCTATACTCCGCCGCGTCGTGCGGGGCGCCGCTTTTCTCTTCGCGCTGATCGTAGTCGTCGGATGCGCCGCCGCAACGGGCTGCGGCGACGAAAAGCCTCTGCTGACCGCCCCCGGGGGTCCGGTGTCCGAGACGGCCACGTTCACCCGCGTCCAGGCGGAGGTCTTCAATCCGACGTGCGCGCTCGCGGGCTGTCATCTCGGGCCGGCATCGCTCGCCCAGGAGGGCCTCGTCCTCTCGGGCGACGCGTACGGAAGCATCGTCATGGTCCGCGCGAACCAGAACGCGTCCATCTTCCGGGTGACGCCGGGGGATCCCGCGAACTCGTACCTCTGGCGCAAGATAACGCCGGGTCAGCCGATCGTGGGCGACCGCATGCCGCAGACCGGTGCGATCACGGAGGCGCAGCGACAGCTGGTCTCGGACTGGATCGCGCGGGGAGCGCCGCAGGATTGAGGTTGCGCATTTTCCCGGGCGCCCTTGCCCTGCTGGTGCTCGCCGCCGGCGTGGCCGCCGCAGAGGAGACCGCGGAGGGCGACCGCCCCCGCCCGCCGGAGGGCTCACGAATAATCAACCTTCCGTCGGCGGACGCCCCTCCGAACGGGACCCTGGGGGTTTTGTTCACGCACCGCTTCAAGAATCCTCTCAACAGCAGCAGTGTCCGCGATCTTTTCAGCCTCGACTCCGGCGCGAACACCGTTCTCGGAGTGTCCTACTCGCCCGCGGATCGACTGGAGATTGCGATCGATCGGTCGTCCGAGGACGCGGACTTCGAGCTCGCGGCCAAGTATCAATTCCTGGCGATCGAGGCGAAGCGTCCCTTCGCGCTGGCGCTGCGCGTCGGGGGCAACGCCGTCACGGCCGAGAACGTCGAGAACCGCGAGGCATTCTTTGCCCAGGCAATCGCGTCCTTCGCGATCGGTCGGAGAATCCGCGTCACGGCGGTTCCGACGTACGTTTCGAATACGGCGCTGTTCCGGGACGTCTTCAACGTTCCCCTGGCTCTCTCGATCGCGATCACCCGCACCGTCAACCTCCACGGGGAGGTTTACCCGAAGAATCGCGACTTCAGCGAGGATCCGAAGCTCCCGGGACGCCAGACTCATATCGCGTGGATTGCCTCCATCGAAAAGACCGTACTTCGCCACCGCTTCGCTTTCACCGTCGGCAACATGCGGGGGACGGCGGTGGACCAGTACACCGGTTCCGACCTCGGGGGCGTTGGTGTTCCACACGACGTCTTTCTCGGCTTCAACCTCGTGCGGCAGTGGAAGCTGAAGTAGCCTACGCGGCTACGAACGAAACCGCAGTCCCCCGTCTCGACGTCCCCCGCCTCGGGCCGACGGATCGGCTCGTTTCGCTCCGGCCGGTCGAGCTCTACGACGCCGTGACCGGCAGAGCGCCCCGGCTCCGCACGGCGGTGCGCGTGGCGGTCCGGGACGGCGCCCTCCTCGTGCGTTTCGACGGACGCGACGCCGGCACGGTCGCGACTCTCACGCGGCGCGACGAACCCCTCTGGACCGAGGACGTCTGCGAGGTCTTCCTGACGCCCGCGGATCCGCCCACGGTGTACTACGAGATCGAGCTCAACCCTCTCGGGACGCTGTTCGACGCGCGGGTGGATTCGCCGGACCTCGTCCGAAGGACGATGCGGATCGACCCGTCCTGGAACCTCCGCGGACTCTCGGGAAAGTGCCGGGTGCGGCCGGGCCGCTGGTCGGCGGTGCTGAAGATTCCGCTCGCGGGGCTCCTCCCCGGCGACGGTCCGCTGCCGCGAAGGTGGCGCGCCAACTTCTTCCGCGTCGACCGGGGAAGCCCCGACGAGTTCTCCGCCTGGTCTCCGACGTGGACCGATCCGCCCGACTTCCACGAGGCCGAGCGTTTCGGGATCCTGGAGCTCCCCGCCCGCTAACGGGGCGGCCGCGGTTCCTTCTCGAAAGCGATTCCGCTCCCCGCCAGCCACTCCTCGGCGCGCTCGCGCGCGCGCCGCTGCTTGAACTGAAAGAAGCGTCCCTCTTCCAGCGGGTGACGCAGGAGGGCCGCGCGGTAGGCGGATGCGAAGTCTTCCGTCGAGAGCGCCGCCGTGAGATCGCGACGCGCCGCCTCGTCCTCGCACAGCGCCGCGAAATCCTCGAGGTCGCCGCGCGACCGTTCTCCGCGGTCGCGGGGCAATGCCAGGTACCGCGTGTCGGCGGTCAGCGCCGCGTGCCGGGCGCCGTCTTTCTCGAGAACCTGGACGACCTCGCCGGTCTGCCGGTCGAAGAAGTGCGTGATCTGCCGCGAGCGGCTCTCGAAGCCGACGACGAGGCCTTCCCAGTCAACGTCGAGAGCCATCGCTCCTCCCGCCCGGAACCGCAGAATCCGGCATAAACCGCTATGATAAGAGGTTGAGGTCAACGTGAAGAAGATCGCCACTTTCGACGACTGGATCGACGCCTTCCGGGCGTGGCAGAAGGACATCGGTCTGACCCTGCCGAAGTACTCCGACTACCAGTTCGACGCCAAATACGGCGAGCTGAAAACCAACGAAATCGAGTTCGGAGACTTCAAGGGTCGCAACAAGTGGGACCGCCTCACCCAGATCCCTCATCAGCCCATACGCGACGCGCTGCTCAACCTGATCGTCTACCAGGGGGACACCGAGTTCGCCTCGGTCGAGCAGCAGAGAAACCTACTCAAGTCGTCACCCTCGGAGTACGACACCGACAGCGTCTGCCGGATCATGGTCGAGGAGATGCGGCACGGGTGGCAGATGTGTCACCTGCTCGTAAACGATTTCGGCGAAACCGGAAAGATCGAGGCGCGCAAGCTTCTGGAGCGGCGGTCGTTCGACAACAACCGCCTTCTGGGATCGTTCAACGTGGACGTGGACAACTGGGTCGACTTCTTCACCTACACCGAGTTCGTGGACCGCGACGGGAAGTTCCAGCTGAACATGCTCTCGACGTCGGCGTTCGCGCCGCTCGCCCGTTCCATGGGGCCGATGCTCAAGGAGGAAGGCTTCCACATGGGGACCGGGCACATGGGGCTGCAGCGGATCGCCAAGGCGGGCCGCGTGCCGGCGCCGCTCCTCCAGAAGTACATCAACAAGTGGCTTTCGACGGCGTACGATCTGTTCGGCAAGGATCACTCCTCTTCTGCAGAATGGTTCTACGTGTGGGGCTTGAAGGGCCGGTACGACGAGCATCGGCACGCCGGCGACCCGGACCGGGAGCGCCTGAACGAGCTCTCGCGCGAGATGTACAAGCAGGAAGTCGACAAGCTGATCGAGCAGATCAACCGGCACCTGCCGGCCGGCGCGCAGCCGATCGTCGCCCCCGACATGAAGTATCACCGGGGGATCGGCGAGTTCGCGGGCAAGACGTACTCGGTCACGGGGGAGATCCAGACGGCCGAGGAACACGCGAAGCACCTGGCGGAGACGCTGCCGAGCCCGGAAGAGCAGCAGTTCGTCGCGAACCTGATGCACGAGCCGGACTGGATCGCCTCCCGCGAGTCGCTCGGGTCGGCGACGTAGAGAACTCACTCCGCTCGGCGCTCCTCGGCTGGTTCGACCGGGAGAAGCGCAGTCTCCCCTGGCGAGAAACCCGCGATCCGTACGGGATCTGGGTCTCGGAAGTCATGCTCCAGCAGACCACCTTCTCCGCGGTCTCTCCGCGCTTCGCCCGCTTTCTCGATCGATTCCCGGACGTCGGCTCGCTCGCGGCGGCCACGGAGGACGACGTCCTCGCCGCCTGGTCGGGTCTCGGCTACTACGCCCGCGCCCGCAATCTCCGCCGCGCCGCCATCGCGATCGTGAGCGACCATGACGGACGGATTCCCCGCGACCCGGTCGTCCTCCGGCGCCTGCCGGGCTTCGGGAGCTACATGTCCGCGGCCGTCGCCTCGCTCGCCTACGGGGCGCGCCTCCCGGCGATCGAGGCAAACGTCGAACGGGTCGTCGCCCGCCTCTTCGCGATCCCCGGAGACGCCGGCTCCCCCGCTCTTCGAAAAGCCGTCTCGCTCCGCCTGGACGAGCTACTGCCGCGGTTACGGCCCGGCGACGTGACGGCCGCTCTCATGGACCTGGGGCAGCTCATCTGCATGCCCCGGCGCCCGGCCTGCGGAGTCTGCCCCGTCGGGGAGAGCTGCGTCGGCCGCGCGGCCGGCCAGCCCGAGCGTTTTCCAGGCCGCCGGCCGCGACCCGCGCCGGTCCGGGTGTCGCTCGCCGCGGCGGTCGCCCGCCGCAACGGCCGGCTGCTCCTGGTCCGGCGCCGCTCGAGCTGGCTCGACGGAATGTGGGAGTTCCCTTCCGGCGAGGCCGCAACGCCCGCGGGGGCGCGCCGGGCCCTGGCGCGCCGGCTGGCGGAGCTCGAACTCGTGATCTCCGGATCGGCTCCGATCGGCCGGGCCCGCCACGCCGTCGTCAACCGGAGGATCGAAATCACGGTTTTCCGGGCCCGGGGCCGCTCCGCGGGCGGACGGGGGGACGCGGCCCGCTGGTTCCTCCCGTCCGAGCTCGAAAACGCGGCCATTCCGACCTTGACCCGCAAGATCGCGGCGGCGGCCCTCCGGGAGTAAGATTTCCGGCGCGGAGCAAGCGATGCGGATGGAGTGGGCCGGCCGTCCGGCCGACGTTCGGGAAATCGGAAAAGGTCCGGCGGTGATTCTCGTTCACGGGTACCCGCTGGACGGCGCGATGTGGTCGGGTGTCGCGCG
>JBBQKV010000011.1:0-36864 GCA_038327245.1 Acidobacteriota bacterium | reverse complement strand
TTCGAGGCGACCGAGGTGTTCTCGACGGTCGCGAACTTTCCGAAGGGAAAGCCCATCTACACGTATCCGACGGGCATGACTCCCGCGGGAGACCTCCAGTTCCGGACGGAGGTGCACCCCAAGGAGCAGCTCCTGGCGGACCTGGAGGCAAAGCGGAAGGCCTCCGGCGTCGACGTGACTTTCGTCCGCATCGAGCGGATCTCCCGGCAGGGCGGAGTCCTTCAACTCCATCACGGAGACGGCGGGACGGTCACCCGCGCCCGCCGGGCGATCGTCGCGATCGGACGCAGCGGCAATCACCGCCGCCTGGGCGTGCCCGGCGAAGAAGATCCCGACCGGGTCTTCAACCGGCTCTACGATCCGAAGGAATTCGTCGGCCGGCAGGTCCTCGTCGTGGGCGGCGGCGACTCCGCGCTCGAGACGGCAATTGCGCTCGGGACCGCGGGGGCACATGTCACGCTCTCCTACCGGAAGAAAGATTTCGCGCGGCCGAAGTCCGAGAACGTCGAAATGGTTCGGATGCTCGAGAAGAACCCGTCGGCGGACGTCGCGGTCGAGAAGCCCACCTCGGAAAGGGTCACCACCTCGACGGGTGACTTCATGAAAGCCGCCGGGAACCACCCTCCCGGATCGGTTCGGCTCGCTCTCGGGACCGAGGTCGTGCGGATCGAGCCGCAGAGCGTGGTCCTGAAGGACGACGCCGGCCGGCATCTTGATATACCAAACGATATCGTCTTCACGATGCTCGGACGTGAGGCCCCTCTCGACTTCTTCCGCCGTTCCGGGATTCCGATCCGCGGCGAGTGGAAGCCGCTGACGTACGCGACGTTCTCGGCATTCCTTCTCTTCTGCGTGTTCCTCTACAACTGGAAGGCGAACGGGACCGTCAACCA
Source organism: Acidobacteriota bacterium (assembly GCA_038327245.1). Classification (GTDB taxonomy): domain Bacteria; phylum Acidobacteriota; class Thermoanaerobaculia; order UBA5066; family Gp7-AA6; genus Gp7-AA6. Next base: position 35,971 of record JBBQKV010000011.1, on the reverse strand, counting down.
GTACTTTCAGGCCCACCACCTCTTTCCCTACAACGTCCCGAAGCCGACGGACCCCGCGACGCTCGCGGGGACGGTCGCGATTTCGGCGCGCGACCCCGGCTTCTACTACTCGATCGCGTACTGCCTGGCCGTGCTCCTCTTCGGGATCAAGCGGATCCGCGTGAGAAAGACGCCCTACGTAACGGCGCAGACCGCGACTCTCACCGCGATCCAGCTGGTGCCGCTCTTCCTCCTGCCCTTCATCGTGCTGCCGCTCCTGGGCCACAACGGCGCGTTCGACTCCGGTTTCGGAAAGACCTTCGCGGACAACCTCTTCCCCGCCGCCGACTACGGCCACGGCCGCGAGTACTGGCGCGCCTTCGGATTCATCCTCGCGTGGCCGCTCTTCATCTGGAACGTCTTCTCGCCGAAGCCGCTGGCGTGGTGGCTCGTCATCGCGTTCGTCCAGACGTTCGTCCTCATCCCGCTGATTATCCGGCGCTGGGGGAAGGGCGCGTACTGCGGCTGGATCTGCTCCTGCGGCGCGCTCGCCGAAACGATGGGTGACGCGCACCGCCAGAAGATGCCGCACGGTCCCATCTGGAACCGGATGAACATGACCGGACAGGTGATCCTCGCGGCCTCGTTTCTCCTCTTCTTCGGCCGCGTGATCTCGTGGTCGTGGCCCGACACTCGCGTGGGACACGCCGCGTCGAAGTTCTACGACGGGCTGCTCTCGAACTGGTCCGTCCTCGGGGTTCAGCTCAACTACTACCACGTCGTCGACATCTTCCTTGCCGGGATCATCGGCGTGGGTCTGTATTTCTGGTTCTCGGGGCGCGTCTGGTGCCGGTTCGCGTGTCCCCTGGCCGCGCTCATGCACGTCTACACGCGCTTCTCGCGCTTCCGGATCTTCCCGGAAAAGTCGAAGTGCATTTCCTGCAACGTGTGCACGTCGGTCTGCCACCAGGGAATCGACGTCATGAACTTCGCGAACAAGGGTCTGCCGATGGAGGATCCCGAGTGCGTCCGCTGCTCCGCGTGCGTCCAGGCGTGTCCGACCGGAGTCCTGGCGTTCGGCCGGTACGCGGGGAACGGTTTGCCCGTCCTCGACCGGATGGCGGCATCACCCGTCCGGATGCGCGAGATGAACGAGTCCTAGCAGCCGCGCTGGTAGAGCAGCGCGCCCACCAGGAGCGCGAGCAGACCTCCCCCGACGAGTAACGCCAGGAGATAGCGGGAAGTCGCTGCCGGCGAGAGCTCGGGTTCGGTCTCGATCTCCGCGCGGGCCGGAGCGCCCGTGATGGCCTGAAGGCTCCGCAGGTCCGCGGCGAGCTCCCTCGCGGTCGGGTACCGGTCTTGCGGCTTCTTGGCGAGCGCACGGTGCAGCGTGCGAGAGAGCTCTTCCGGCGCGTCGCGGACTCTTTCGGCGATCGGGGGCGGTTCGTCCCGGAGGATCGCGCTGAACATCTCGATCGATTTGTTGCGCTGGAACGGGTTCTCGCCGGTCGCCATCTCGTAGAGGACCACTCCCAGGGCGAAAATGTCGGACCGCTCCGTCGCTTTCTCGCCGCGAAGCTGTTCCGGGGAGACGTACGCCTCCGTGCCCACGATCATCCCGGCGGCGGTGCGGCCCCCGTCGGCCGCGTCCTCCGGCCGGAGCGAGCGCGCGAGGCCGAAGTCGAGAATCTTCACGACGCCGGAGGACGTGACCATCAGGTTTTCGGGCTTCAGATCCCGGTGAATGAACCCCGCCTCGTGGGCGTTGGTCACGCCCTCCGCCGCCTGCATCGCGATGTCCACGGCCTGCGCGACCGTCAGGCGCCCGTCGTGGAGGAGCGAGCGGACGGTGCCCCCGTCCACGTACTCCATGACGATATAGGGCCCCGCGGCGCTCTCGCCGACCTCGTGGACCGCCAGGATGTTCGGATGGTTCAGCGCCGAGGACGCCTTCGCCTCGGACAGGAACCGGCTCCGGAGATCGGGGTCGTCCCCCGCCTGTTCCGAAATGACCTTGATCGCCACCTCGCGGCTGGATCGCGTGTCCAGGGCCCTCCAGACCTCGCCCATTCCGCCGCCACCCAGCCGAAACTGGATCTGGTAGGGGCCGAGCGAGCTTCCGCGCTCCACAGGCATTGGGCTTCTTCGATTCTAACCGCGGAGACGGATTGACCCGGGGGAACTACCGCGCGGCGCCGGTGTCTCACTTTCCGGAATGCAACGAGAGATTCTCGATCGGCTCGCGCAAGGGGACCCGCGCCTCTTCCAAATCGGCGCGCTCGCGTCGCTCCTCTTCTACGGAATGGCGTTCCTTCACTTCGACGTCTCGCTCCCGCGCGTGGCCCTGCTGATCGGAACGGCTGTCGCAGCGCAGTTCCTGTGCTCGCGCTTCGCGGGCCTCCCGTCCGTCGAGATCCGCAGTGCGCTCATCTCGGGCCTCTCACTGTGCCTCCTCCTCCGGACGAACTCGCCGCTCCTGGCGGCCGACGCCGCCTTCGTCACGGTTGCCTCGAAGTTCGTCCTCCGATGGAACGGCAAGCACGTCTTCAACCCCACCAACTTCGGCCTCGTCGCGATGATGCTCTCGACCGGCCGCGTCTGGGTTTCGCCCGGCCAGTGGGGAACAACGGCTTTCTTTGCGTTTCTGATCGCGTGCGCCGGGATCCTCGTCGTTCGCCGTGCCGCGCGCAGCGACGTCACGCTCGTCTTTCTCGGCTTCTATGCGCTTCTGCTGTTCGCGAGGTCCGCGGCGCTCGGAGAGCCCCTCGCAATCCCGCTTCACCGCCTGCAGAGCGGCGCTCTCCTTCTCTTCGCCTTCTTCATGATCTCGGATCCCAAGACGACGCCGGACTCCCGGCCCGGAAGGATCCTGTTCGCCATTCTCGTCGCGACCGGCGCGACTGTAATCTCGTTCCGCCTCTTCCGCACGAACGGTCTCCTCTGGTCCCTCGCGCTCTTCTCGATCCTGGTGCCGATCCTCGATCGGCTCGTTCCCGGCCTCCGGTATCGGTGGGCGTCACCTGCCGCCGGTGTTCTCCGCTTCCCGAAAGGAGCTCGCCATGAAACGGTTCCTGCGTCCTCTTTCACTCGTATTGGCCCTTTCTCTCCTCGCCCGGCCGGCTCTCCCCTTCTGCGGGTTTTACGTGGCGAAGGCGGACGCGAAGCTCTTTAACCATTCCTCGCAGGTCGTCCTCGCGCGGGACGGGGACCGAACGGTCCTAACGATGGCGAACGACTTCCGCGGAGACTTGACCGAGTTCGCGGTGGTGGTGCCGGTCCCGACGTTCCTGACGCGGGAACAGATCCACGTCGGGGACCGCGCGCTGATCGACCGGCTGGACGCGTACTCCGCGCCGCGCCTGGTCGAGTACCACGACGGAGACCCCTGCGCGCTGGCCGAGGGGTTGGTGGCGAAGGACGCCGCGGCTCCGATGCTGCAGGCGTCCGAGGCGCGCCGCGAGAAGAGCCTGGGTGTCACGGTCGAGGCGCGCTACACCGTCGGCGAATACGACATCCTGATCCTCTCGGCGAAGGAGTCGGCGGGACTCGAGACCTGGCTGAAGGCGAACGGCTATCGGATTCCGGCTGGCGCCTCGGCCGTCCTCGGCAGCTACATCCGGCAGAACCTCCGCTTCTTCGTCGCGAAGGTGAACCTGAAGGAACAGGCCCGGCTCGGCTTCTCCGAACTCCGGCCGATCCAGGTCGCGTACGAGTCGCCGAAGTTCATGCTCCCGATCCGCCTCGGGATGGTGAACGCCGAGGGTCCGCAGGACCTCTTCCTCTACGCCCTCACGCGTCACGGGCGGGTCGAGACCACCAACTACCGCACGGTGAAGCTGCCGTCCGACGCTGAGGTGCCGCTCTTCGTGAAGGCGGACTTCGCGAACTTCTACCGCGCGCTCTTCTCGGAACAGGTCCGGCGGGAGCGGATGAGCGCGGTCTTCCTCGAATACGCCTGGAACACGAACGGGTGCGACCCGTGCGCCGCGGATCCCCCGTCCCGCGACGAGCTCAAGGGCCTGGGAGTCTTCTGGCAGGGGGACGACCGCGCCGCGGGCGGCTCCCCGGACGTCTTCCTCACGCGGCTCCACGTCCGATACGACCGCCGCCACTTCCCGGAGGACCTCGTCCTCCAGGAGACCGCCGACCAGAGCACGTTCCAGGGGCGCTACGTGCTGCGTCATCCCTACGCCGGCCCGATTTCCTGCGGCGCGGACGACTACCGGCGCGACCTACGCGCACGGCACGAGAAGGAGGCGCGCACGCTCGCCTCTCTCACCGGTTGGGGCATCGAGAGGATCCGCAACCGCATGGGCCCCGGAGCGCAAGCGCCGCAGCCGAAGTGGTACGAGATGATCTGGGATCGCTAGGCCCTAGGAGAGCTGCGCGGGCGGCTTGTGGGAGAGGCGGTCGCGCCTCTCCCGCCGTTCGAGAGCCAGACGGATCAACTCGTCCAAGAGCGCGGGAAGCGGGAGTCCGCTCGCCTCCCACAGCTTGGGATACATCGAGATCGCGGTGAAACCCGGCAGTGTGTTCAGCTCGTTGACGAGCACGCGGTCGGTCCTGCGCTCCAGGAAGAAGTCGACGCGCGCCATCCCGGAGATCCCGCAGAGGCGGAAGGACTCGACGGCCAGGCGGCGGATCTCCTCGGACACCTCTTCCGAAACGGGCGCGGGGATCAGCAGCTTCGCCTTGTCGTCGCGATACTTGTCGTCGTAGTCGTAGAACTCGTGACCCGGGACGATCTCGCCCGGCACCGAGGCGCGCGGCTCCTCGTCTCCGAGCACCGCGCACTCCAGCTCCCGCGCGTCGATCCCCTCTTCGACCAGGGCTCGCTCGTCGTAACGGAAGGCCTCGGTCAGAGCGTCGTCGAGCGCATCCAGGTCCTTTACCTTCCTCACCCCCACCGAGGATCCGCCCGTCGCCGGCTTCACGAAGAGGGGCAGCGGCAGGTGCGAGACGCGTTCCCGCGCCGAGGCCCGGGACTCCGACGAACGGACGACCACGAACCGCGGGGTCGGAATACCTGCTCCGGCCAGGAGCGACTTGAACACCGCCTTGTCCATGCCGATCGCGGATCCGGTCACACCCGCGCCGACGTAGGGGATCCCGAGAAAGTCCAGGAATCCCTGGAGGGTCCCGTCCTCGCCGGTCGTGCCGTGGATGATGGGAAACACGACGTCCGCGCGGCCCGGCGAGATCTCGAGCGGCAACACCGCCTGGCTCTCCGGCTCGGCCCGGCGGATGCGCTCGGGCACGGGGCCCTCGGCCAGCAGCTTCGCGGACTCCGAGGCCGACAGAAACCGACCGTCCTCACCGACCGCGAGCGGGATCACGTCGTACTTCGACCGGTCGAGCGCCGCGACGATGGTTCGCGCCGAGACCCGGGAGACCTCCCGCTCGACCGATCTGCCTCCGTAAAGAACGACGACTTTCCTCCGGCTCACCAGGTCACTACCCGCACTTCCTCGACGCCCGGCGCTCCCCGGAGCGTCGCGAGGACGTCCGAGGGCGGAACCGAGTCGACCGCAATGATGGCGGCCGCACGGTCCCCCTCCCCACGGGCGAGCGAGAAGTCCGCGATGTTGATTCCGCCGTCACCGAGGATCGTGCCGACGCGGCCCACGACTCCCGGCACGTCGCGGTTGCGGAGGAACACGACCGTTCCCTCGGGACGGAATTCGAGCGGGAGGCCGTCCACCTCGACGACGCGGGCGTCCCGTCCGGAGAAGAGCGTCCCGACCGCCTTCGCCTGCCCCCGGCCGTCGGACAACGTGACCCGGATCGACCGGGCGTAGTTCCCCTCCTCCTCGTGGCGGGTCTCCGCGACCGCGAGGCCGCGCTCCCGCGCCACGAAGAGCGCGTTGACGAAGTTGACGGTCTCCGGCGAATGCGTCTGGAGTGCCCCCTTGACCGCGGCGACGGCCACGGGACGCAGGAAGTCTTCGGGCAGGCCCCACGTCTCGACCGAGATCGAGCGGAGCCGCTCGCCGGCGACGCAGGAGAGAAAGCGCCCGGTGCGTTCGGCGAGGCCCATCCACGCGGCCGCGCCCCCGGCGTCCTTGGGGCCCCGGAAAGGCAGGTTCACCGCCGGGACGTATGACGCGCCGGCCAGAGCCTCCGCCACGGCCTCCGCGGTCTGGAGGGAGACGCGTTCCTGGGCCTCGACGGTCGACGCCCCGAGGTGCGGCGTCGCGAGGACGTTGGGGAGAGAGAGAAGCGGGTCGGCCGGATCCGGCGGCTCCGGATCGAAGACGTCGAGCGCGGCGCCCGCGAGCCGTCCGGAGACGAGCGCGTCGTAGAGAGCGGCGCGATCGACCAGGCTCCCGCGCGCGACGTTGACGAGAACCGCGCCGGGCGTCATCTGCGCGAGCTCCTCGCGCCCCAGGAGCGGGCGCCCCCCTTCCGTCGCGGTGGCGTGGAGCGTCACGATGTCCGAGGAAGCCAGGAGCTCGTCGAGCGGGACGAGAGAGATGCCCATCTCGCGTGCCTTCTCCAACGGGAGGTAGGGGTCGTGACCCATCAGCTTGGCCTCGAAGGCCCGCGCGCGGGCCGCGACCCGCGACCCGACCTGTCCGAGACCGACGATGCCGAGGGTCTTGCCGGCGAGCTCGGAGCCCACGAACTTCGACTTCTCCCACTTCCCGGAGGCGAGCGACGCCGAGGCCGGGGCGATGCGCCGAAGCAGGGCGAGCAGCAGCGCGAACGTGTGCTCCACCGCGGAAACGACGTTTCCGGTCGGGGCGTTGATGACGAGAACGCCCCGCGCCGAGGCCGCCGCGACATCGACGTTGTCGACTCCCACACCCGCGCGCCCGACGACCGAGAGGTGCGGTGCCGCCGCCAGCAGCGCCGCGTCGACCTTCGTCCGGCTGCGCACGAGCAGCGCGTCGGCCGTCGCGAGCTCCTCGAGAAGTTGCGCGCGGGGCGCGTCCGCGATCTCGACGACCTCGTGCCCCGCCTTCTTCAGGATCTCGAGGCCGGCCGGCGAGATCTCCTCCGCGACGATGATGCGGCTCATGGGGCGATTGTAGGCCCCGGGACGCGCACGATCCGACTCCACCGCGCGATCGCTTCCGGCAGGTCCGCCAGTCTCGCCAGGTGCGCGTCCGCGGCCACGGGCGCCAGCTCTTCCGCGGATCGCGATCCGCCCGGGACGAGCACGCAGCGGCAGCCCGCGGCGAGCGCCGTCTCCGCGTCGATCTCCATGTCTCCCACGATCACCGTCTCTTCCGCCGTCGCGCCCGCCTGGCGTCGGAGCTCGTGGATCATGGTCGGGTCCGGCTTGGGCGGCGTCTCTCCGTCGGGTCCGGCGATGGCGAGGAAACTCGCGACAACGCCCTTGCCCGCGAGGATCCGGCGGGAGAACCTCTCGGGCTTGTTGGACGCGACCGCCATCGCGTGACCGGCAGCCGCGAGCCGGTCCAGGACCTCCCGGACGTCCGGCAGGAGGATCGTCTCGTCGTCTACCACCTCGGCGTACCGTTCGCGGAACAGCTGGACGCCGCGGGGTGCGAGCTCGGGACCGACGGCTTCCTCGAGGAGCTTCTCCAGCCCCCGCCCGACCATTCCGCGCACCCGCTCGAGAGGCAGCGGCGCGACTCCCAGCTCTCGCATCGCGAACTCCAGCGCGTGGGCGATTCCGCGGTAGCCGTCGATGAGAGTTCCGTCCAGGTCGAAGACGATGAACACGGAGGACGTCAGCGGCGGTCGAGACCCGCGAGGTGCAGCACGGCGTCGGCAATTCCGTCCAGGTCTTCGAAGCGATAGGTCGGAACGGAGTCGTCGGAGGGCGCGTCGGAGACGCGCGCGACCGTGCCGGACACGTCCGGCCGCGAGATCCCCGCACGGGTCACCTCGATTCGCGGGATGGGCACCGACTTGTACCCTTCGATCAGAACGAGGTCGCATCCCGAGAACTGCCGCCGGACGAGCTCGGCAAGCGAGTCGCCCTCCAGGCGACGGCGAACGGTCATCCGTTGCGGGGAGACGAGCGACCAGACTACGGCGCCGGCGGCTCCCAGGCGCTGGGAGTCCTTTCCGACCACGTCGTCCTCGAAATCTCGAGAGGTGTGCTTGACCGCACCCACCTCCAGGCCGCGGGTCCGGAGGAGGGGAATGAGCTTTTCGAGAAGCGTCGTCTTGCCGGAGTCGTGTCCCCCCACGAAGGCCACGAGCGCGGGCCGATGGTCGGGGTACAGGAGAAACGGATCGCGACGGGCGAGAAACTTCGGCGCTTCCTCCCGATGGTGCGCGATCTGGGCCAGCGGTCCTTTCCCGGCATCGAGGTCTTCGCGGAATCCGGACGAGCCCGTCAGGACGTCGATCGCGGGCCGCAAATCGAATTCGTACGGCTCGCTGCGCCACCGGAAGTCCTGCGGCGCCAGCTCCCGGATGGCCGCGATCACGACCAGCCCCGTTTCGAAGGGACGGAACGCCGCGGCGCCGCGCACCGCGAGCATCACTCCGCCGCAGGTCTGTCCGGCGTGCTTCTCGAACGCCGGCCGGAAGCGCGTCGGCAGAAAGTCGACGCCCGGGAGCTGCCGGCTCGTGAGCGTTTCGGAAAGCGACAGCGGGTCGAGCCAGGGCGCTCCGAGAAATTCGAAGGGCCGGGTCGTCCCGCGGCCCTCGGACACGTTGGTTCCCTCGAGGAGGCACATTCCCGGATACACGCGGGCGGCCGCGACCGTCGGAATGTTCGGCGAGGGCGGAATCCACGCCAGTCCGGTGTCCGACCAGTCCGTGTCACGGCTCCAACCGCGCATTGGCGAGATCCGGAGATCGAGGTCGAGACCCCGCTCCGCCGCGAAAAGCCGCGCCAGCTCTCCGGACGTCATCCCGTGTCGCACCGGGATCGGGTGCAGACCCACGAAGGACAGGTGATCCGGATCCTGCGGCGCGCCTTCGACCGCTCCGCCGAGCGGGTTGGGGCGGTCGCAAACGATGAACCTCTTTCCGAGGCGGGCGCACGCCTGCATCGCGAGGAGCATCGTCCAATGGAACGTGTAGTAGCGGCTCCCCACGTCCGGGACGTCGAAAACGAGCGCGTCGACGTCCGAGAGATCCTCGTCCCGCGGCTCGAGGCTCTCCGCGGTCGTGCCGTAGAGCGAAGCCACGGGAAGCCCGGTCTCGCGGTGGACCGAAGCCGACACTCCCTCCATGTACTCGGCCCCGCCGTCCACGCCGTGCTCGGGACCGAAGAGGCGGACGAGACGGGTATCCGGCAGGTCGAAGAGCGCCTTCCATGACGGCACGCCGTCCCTCGTCACTCCGGCGTGGTTCGTCAGCAGAGCGATGCGCTGACCCGCGATGGCCCCCGGATCCTGCAGCAGTGCGTCGACCCCGAGAACGGTCCGGCGGTCGGGGCGGCTCACCCTCGGGCCCCGCCGGCCGGCTGCGGATGCGGCGGCTTCTCCCCCCGCGCGAGCTCGATAGCGTGCGGCAGGAGGTCCGCGACCGCGCGGAGACAGTCGGAAGCCCCCTTCGGAGATCCGGGCAGCGCGAGCACGAGCGTGCGGCCGCGGACGCCGGCGACCTGGCGCGAGAGAAACGCCGCGGGGAAGTCCCGGCCCGTCTCGGCGCGCATCCTCTCGGCCAGTCCGGGCGCCTCGACGTCGAGGACCCGGCGGACCGCTTCGGGCGTGCGGTCGCGCGGCGAGAGCCCGGTGCCCCCGGTCAACACGACGAGGTCGATTCCTCCCGAATCCGCGAGCACGCGCACGGCCTGCTCGATCCGATCCGACTCGTCCGGAACCGTCTCGCGGGCAATCACGGTGTGCGGAATGCGGGATGCCGCGAGAGCATCCGCGCAGGCCGGACCCCCGCGATCCGGCCGCGCGCCCGAGGCAACGCCGTCGGAAACGGTGACGATCGCGACGCGGATCGGTTGGGACATTTGTTCTCCCCTGCACCGCAGAATGAGGTGCCCCGGCGGGCGGTTACTATAGCCGCCATGACGGTTCTCGACACGCGCGGGCGCCCGATGACGAGCCTTCGCGTGTCCGTCACGGACCGCTGCAACCTCCGTTGCGAATACTGCATGCCGGAGCGCGACTACGTCTGGCTCCCCCGCGCGGAGATCCTCACCTTCGAGGAGATCCGGATCCTCGTCGATGCGTTCACGGACCTCGGAGTGGACCGCGTCCGGCTGACCGGCGGCGAGCCGCTCCTGCGGAGAGACCTGCCCCGTCTCGTTGGCCTGCTCGCGGACTCCGGGCGGCTGTCCGACCTCGCGATGACGACCAACGGGATTCTGCTGGCCGAGGCCGCGCCGGCGCTCCGGGAGGCGGGGCTCCCGCGGCTGACCGTGTCGCTCGACACGCTGGATCGGCGACGGTTCGAGGCGCTGACCCGGTTCGACCGGCTGGACCGCGTGCTCGAAGGGATCGAGCAGGCAGCGCGCTCGGGATTCGGATCGTTGAAGATCGATTCGGTCATCGTGCGCGGCGTGAACGACGACGAGATCGGGGCTCTCCTGGAGTACGGTCGCGGCGTTGCCGCCGAGGTCCGATTCATCGAATACATGGACGTCGGCGGCGCCACGCACTGGGCGCCGGAGAAGGTCGTCTCGCGTTCCGAGATCCTGGACGTCATCGGCCGACGCTATGGCGGCGCGACGCCACTCGGCGCCATCGGATCCGCCCCCGCCCAGAGATTCGCGCTCCCCGACGGCACGGCGTTCGGGATCATCGCCTCGACGACGGCTCCCTTCTGCCGGTCCTGCGACCGCAGCCGACTGACCGCCGACGGAATCTGGTACCTGTGCCTCTACGCCGGCGAGGGCACCGACCTGCGCGCCGCGCTGCGCTCCGGATCCTCGATCGAGGAGATCCGCGCCAGGATCGAGGACGTGTGGCGCGCGCGGGTCGACCGCGGCGCGGAGGAGCGCCGGGAGACGCGCGACCGGGCGCCTCTCCTGCCGGTGTCGGAGCTGCGGCGCGACCCGCACCGCGAGATGCACACGAGGGGCGGGTAGTCGTCATCACTGGTCGACCGTTTGCAGGGCGCGGACGGTGATGTCCACTCCGGACCCGGACCCGCCGCGCGCCGCTTACTACGTGGCGATAGCGCTCTTTCTCGCGATCCTGGCCTTTGCGGTCCTGGGTCTGGTGCGAGCCTCTTCTCTCGTCGGACCCGTTTCTCCGGCGCGGGCGGGAACGCCGCGACCCCTTCCGACGCGGACCGCGATCGCCGGCCTCCCCGTGCCCACGGCGCAGATTCCGCCTCCCACCCCGTCGGAGCCGACAAAGCCGCCGAGCGTGACGTACCTGTATCCGCCGCCCGACGAGAGTCCTCAGCCGCGGCGATAGGTCCCGGACCGGCCGCCGGTCTTCTCGAGGAGAACGATGTCCCGAATCTCGATCGCATGATCCAGCGCCTTCGCCATGTCGTAAAGGGCGAGGCAGGCGCCCGCGACGCCGGTCAACGCTTCCATCTCGACGCCGGTCCGCGCCGAGGTGGAGACCGTCACGGTCACCACGACTTCGCGGGCCTTCGCGTCCAGCCGGCATTCGACGACGACCGACTCGAGGGCAATGGGATGCGCGAGCGGAACGATCTCCGGGGTTTTCTTCGCGGCCAGAATCCCGGCCAGGCGGGCGACCGCCAGGGCGTCACCCTTGGACAGGCGGCCGGCGGCGAGAGCGTCGAAAGCGGTCCGGCCCATCCGGACCCGACCCCGCGCGACCGCCCGCCGCCGGGTCGTCGCTTTTCCCCCGACGTCGACCATCCGCGCCCGGCCGCGGGAGTCGAGGTGGAGAGAGCTCCGCCGGAGACCCGTGGCCCGGGGGCGCCGCGGCGTCTTCCCGCGGGGCGGCCCCGGAGAAGGCGGCTCGCCGTCCCCGCTCATCCCCGCTCCCGGTGCGCGGCCCAGTCGGCGAGCGTGTTCATGTTTGCGAAGGCGGCCCGGCTGGGATCGAGGGGCCGCCAGACCTTCTCCGGAAGGATCTCTGCAGCTATCTCTTCGGCCAGGGCCGCGAGCGACAGCCTCCCTTTCTCGATGCGCTGCCTCGCGAACCTCGCCGCCGACCGCCGCCACACGGCGGCGAGGGGCTGCAGACGGCCGTCGGCCTCGGGGATCAGCGCCGCCGCGGGGGTCTGGAGGCCGCGCTGCGCGATCTCCCGGATGACGTCGTGGTTCAGCCCGGGCAGATCGACCGCGAGGATCAGGATCCGATCCTCGGCCTCTTCGAGAGCGCGCAGGAGCCCATGGATTGCGGCGTGGTCGGGAGAGTAGTCGAGGAGAACTTTCGCCGGACCGATCGGGAAATCCGGACGCTCCTTGACGACGACGAAGACCTCTCGAAACAGCGTCGCGAGGCGGCCCGTCTGAAACTCCAGGAGGTTGCCGGCGCCCCAGGGAAGCGCTGCTTTGGGCCGGCCCATCCGCTTCGAGGCGCCGCCGGCGAGGACGGCCGCCGGCATGGGAAGCTTCACTGCAGGGATGCTAGCACCGGCGCGGCTTCCGAAAGGGCAGAAAGGCCTCCGATGATCTCGGTCATCATTCCCGTCCGGAGCGAGGGGCCCGATGTCGCCGCCACCTTCTCGCGTTTCTGCCGCGGGCCGGAGGCGGAGCTCGTCGTCGCGGACGGCGGCGTCGCCGAGCCGGTCCGGGCACGGCTGCGCGCGGTGGGCGCGCGGGTGTTGAGCGGCGAGGGCAGCCGCGGAAACCGTCTCGCCCGAGCCGCGGCGGAGTCGCGCGGAGACATCCTGTTCTTCCTTCACGCGGACTCGCGACCGCCGGAAGAGGCGCTCGCGATCATCCGCCGCACGATCGAAGAGGGTGCGCAGGGAGGCGCCTTCTCCCTCGAGTACGATTCGTCCGGACCGGCGATGAGGTGGATCGCGTGGTGGGCGAACCGCCGGTCGCGCCTGGCCCTCCTCCCCTTCGGCGACCAGGGATTCTTCTGCCGGCGCGAGGCCTACGAGAGGTCCGGCGGATTCCGGGACCTGCCCCTCTGTGACGATCTCGACCTCGTCCTGCGTCTGCGGAAGACGGGCCGGTTCGTCATCCGGCCGGAGAAGACGGTGACCTCGTCTCGCCGATATCGCGAGGCCGGAGCCGTGCGACAGGTGCTCCGGAACTGGCGGGTGATGGCAGGTTACTTTGCGGGGGTGTCGCCGAAGACCCTCAGCCGCTGGTACGAGGGAGGCTGACTTCGGGCGCCATATCCGCGTGCATTCGTCTCTCCAGCCCCGCCTTCACCTCCGGCCACTCGTTTTCCAGGATGCTGTAGTAGACGTCGTCGCGGACGCGGCCGGTCGAGGTGATCGCGTGCTTTCGCAGAATGCCTTCCTCCACCGCGCCGATGCGGCGGATGGCCGCACGGGAGCGCTCGTTCAAGACGTCGGTCCTCAGCTCCACCCGGACGCAGCCGAGCCTCTCGAATGCGTGCGTGAGCATGAGGTACTTCGCTTCCGTGTTGATCGCGGTGCGCTGCCAGGGGCGTCCGAGCCAGGTCCAGCCGATCTCCACGCGACGGTTCGCCCGTTCGAAGGTCGCGAACCGCGTGCTGCCGATCGCCCGCCCGGCCGAGCGCGCGATGGTCGCGAAGGGGAGCACCGAGCCGGTGCGGGCAGCGGCGAGCGCGCGCTCCACGTAGGCACGAAGCTCCTCGTGTGAGAGCGCTCGCTCGCTCGTCCAACGCCAGATGTCTTCGTCGAAGGCGACGCGAGCGAGGTCGTCCAGATGGTCCATCGACAGCGGTTCAAGACGGACGTTTTGCCCTTCGAGAACTACCGATTCGAGCGCCGGGGCCGTCACTTGCTGTCGCCGCCGAGGATGATCGGCAGGCCGTTCTTTCCACTTCCGATTAGGACGACCTTGGAGTTCGGGCTCATTGCGAGCTTCTCCGTGGCCTCGATACCCTTCCACTCCAGGAGCGCCGGGCTGATGCCCGCCGCCACGATCTTCTGGAAGTCGGCAATCCCCTGCGCCTCGATCCTCTTTCTCTCCGCCTCCTGCGTTTCCTTCTGGAGCACGAACTTCATCTGCTCGGACTCCTGCTCCCGGCGAAGCTTCTCCTGGATCGCGTTGGCGACGACGTCCGGCAAGCCGATCTTCCGCAGGAGGACGGCCTCCGCGACGATTCCACGGCCGCCGGCGGTCTTCTTGAACAGCTCCAGGGTCTCCTTGGCGATGCGCTCCCGCTCCGCGGAGTAAAGAACCTTCGCTTCGTAGGACGCCGTGATCTCGCGTATCGCCGACCGGATCTGGGGATGGACCGCGATCTCTTCGTAGTCCTTGCCGATCGTCCGGTAGATGTCGTCGGCTTTCTCGGGTTCGAGGCGGTAAAGAAGAGACCCTTCGAGATCCATGATCAGCCCCTCTTTCGAGGGGACCTCCGCCGTTTCTTTCACTTCCTGCGTCTTGATAGACATCTTGACGACCCGGGTGAACGGAAAGACGACATGCACACCGGCCGGCAGAACGTTCGGCGAAACATTCCCGAAGAAATCCTTCACGCCGACGTGACCCGCCGGGATCACCGTGACGGGATTTCCGGCGAGCAGGAGAACCAGGACGATGCCGACGATCACGAGCCGGAACAGCCGGCGGCCCGACGGAGAGGGCGGCACGACCTCGAAGAGCTTGGACATGAAAATCCTCCTCTGGATGTGAGGAGGAACGCTATCAGTTGTCCGCAGGGAGCCGGGGGCGGCTCACACCATCTTCAGAAGGTGTCCCATCTTGTTCTTCTTCGCCTCGAGGTAGCGCCTCGAGCCGTCGGTCGGTCGGACCTCGAGGGGAACGCGCTCGACGATCTCCAGACCGTACCCGCCGATCGCCACGTACTTGGACGGGTTGTTCGTCATCAGTCTCATCTTGCGAACACCCAGGTCCCGCAGGATCTGACAGCCCACTCCGTAATTGCGGATGTCCGGAGGAAATCCGAGCTTCTCGTTCGCGGACACCGTGTCGTGCCCCTCGTCCTGAAGCTCGTAGGCCTTGAGCTTGTTGACGAGACCGATGCCGCGCCCCTCCTGCAGGAGATAAAGGAAAACGCCCCGGCCCGCCTCGATGATCTTCTCCATGGCGAGCGCGAGCTGGGCGCCGCAGTCGCAGCGGGTCGAACCGAATACGTCACCGGTCAGGCACTGGGAGTGCACGCGCACCAGGACCGGCTCGTCTTCCCGGATCTCACCGTGGACGAGGGCGATGTGTTCCTCGTGGCTGACGTCGCTCTTGTACGCGGCGAGCGTGAACTCTCCGAATCGCGTGGGCAGATTCGGCGCCGCCACCCGGTGGACGAGCCTCTCGGTCTTCATGCGGTGGCGGATCAGGTCCGCGACGGTGACCATGACGAGGCCGTGCTCGGCGCAGAATTTCGCGAGGTCCGGCACCCGCGCCATCGTGCCGTCCTCGTTCATGACCTCGCAGATGACGGCGGATGGATGGAGGCCCGCGATTCGTGCGAGATCGACGGACGCCTCGGTCTGCCCCGCGCGCTTCAGGACGCCACCGGCCTGCGCCCGGAGAGGAAACATATGTCCGGGCCGGGCGAGGTCGCCGGCGCGGGTCGCAGGATCCAGGGCTGCCTTCACCGTCGCCGCCCGGTCGGCCGCGGAGATTCCGGTCGTCACCCGGCCGCGCGCCTCGATGGAGACCGTGAACGCAGTCCCGAAATTGGACGTGTTCTCGCTCACCATGAGCGGAAGGTCGAGCTCGTCGCAGCGCTCTTCGGTCAGAGCCAGGCAGATCAGGCCGCGGCCGTGCCGCGCCATGAAGTTGATTGCTTCGGGAGTGACCTTTTCCGCAGCGAGGACGAGGTCTCCCTCGTTCTCGCGGTCCTCGTCGTCCACGACGACCACGAAGCGGCCCGCCTGGAGCTCCTCGACGGCCCGTTCGATATCCGCAAAAAAGGGCGTGGAGTCGCTCATCCGGTCGATTTTCTCACGGGTCAGAAGACCGCGGGCTCCACGTAGGTGGCGAAGACCTCGCGCATCACGTCGGAGATCTCCCCCACCGTCGCGTAGGTCTTCACGGCGTCGATGAGCGCCGGCATGACGTTCTTCCCGTTCGCGCAGGCCTGGCGAAGGCTCCCCAGGGCCGAGGTCACTGCTTTTCCGTCGCGGCTGCGGCGGAGGGCGCCGAGGTCTTCCTTTTGCGTCTGTTCGACGGACTCGTCGATGTAGAGGGTCTCTATCGGCGCCTCGTTTTCCTCGATGAAGTCGTTGACGCCCACTACGATCTTTTCTTTCGCGTCCACCGCGCGCTGGTAGGCGTAAGCCGCATCCATGATCTCGCGCTGCGGGAAGCCCGCCTCGATGGCTTCGACCATTCCGCCGAGGGCGTCGATCCGGCGGAAGTACTCGAAGCACCCCCGCTCCATCGCGGTCGTCGCTTCCTCCACGAAATAGGAGCCTCCCAGGGGGTCGATCGTGTTCGCGACGCCCGACTCGTGCGCGATCACCTGCTGCGTCCGAAGGGCGAGCTTGACCGCGAAGTCGCTCGGCAGCGCGAGCGTTTCGTCCAGAGAGTTCGTGTGAAGGGAGTTCGTTCCCCCCAGCACTCCCGCGAGCGCCTGGAGCGTCGTGCGAACCACGTTGTTGTAGGGCTGCTGCGCCGTAAGAGAGCATCCTGCCGTCTGCGTGTGGAAGCGGCACATCCAGGATCGCGGGTCTTTCGCGCCGAACCGTTCCCGCATCGTCTTCGCCCAGATGCGGCGCGCCGCCCGGTACTTGGCGATCTCCTCGAAGAAGTCGTTGTGAGCGTTGAAAAAGAACGAAAGGCGGGGAGCGAAGTCGTCAACGGCGAGGCCCGCGTCGATGCCGTACTTCACGTACTCCACGCCGTCTCGAAGAGTGAATGCGAGCTCCTGGAGCGCGGTCGAGCCGGCCTCCCGGATGTGGTACCCCGAAATGGAGATCGTGTTCCAGCGCGGCACGTGCTTCATGCAGAAGGAGAACTGGTCCGTAATCAGACGCATGGAGGGGCGGGGCGGGAAGATGTACTCCTTCTGGGCGATGTACTCCTTGAGGATGTCGTTCTGAAGCGTGCCGCCCACGCGAGCCCATGACGTGCCGTGCTTCTCCGCGACCGCCAGGTACATGGCCAGCGCGATCGGAGCGGTGGAGTTGATGGTCATCGACGTCGTCACGAGGCCCAGGTCGATCCCGTCGAAAAGAACTTCCATGTCGGCGAGCGAGTCCACGGCCACGCCGCATTTGCCGACCTCTCCTCGGGCCATTTCGTGGTCGGAGTCGTAGCCGTAGAGGGTCGGGAGGTGGAAGGCCGTCGAAAGACCGGTCTGGCCGTGCTCCAGGAGGTAGTGGAACCGCTGATTGGTCTGGCGCGCCGTGCCGTAGCCCGCGAACTGGCGCATGGTCCAGAGTTTTCCGCGATACATGGTGGGCTGCACACCGCGCGTGTAGGGGTATTCGCCAGGCCACGCCAGATCGCGCTCGGGATCGAAACCAGCCAGCGAGTCGGGTCCTGCGAGAGGATCCACGGGCGCGCCCGAGACCGTCGTGAAATCCGATTTCCACCGGGCTTTCCGCGCGAACCCCTCTCCGACGGACTTCTCCCAGCGGCGGCGCCCTTCGCGGACCCCGGGAGGAATCGTCGGATCGGAGTCTTTTTCTTCCGTCATTTTGTCCTCCCTCTCGGCAGAATAGCCCAATCGTTTGTGACATTTCCAATTCATCGCGACGAGTCTGCGTACGGCATGAAAGATGCAGATAACGTCCCGTGGCCATTTGGCCGCAAGCACAAGGAGGAACTTCATGACGAAACGGATTACCACTTTTCTGGGGATTCTCGCGGCGGTGGCGTTCTCGGTTGCGTGCGCGCAGACCGACGCGGGGATCACGGGTAAGGTCAAGTCGAAGCTGGCCGCCGACGACACGGTGAAGGCGTACCAGATCGACGTCGACACCAAGGACAAGGTCGTTACCCTGTCGGGCAACGTGGACAGCCAGGCCGCCAAGGATCAGGCGGTTGCGCTGGCGCGCGGCACGGAGGGCGTTGCCGACGTCGTCGACAACATCACGGTGGCGGGTGGATCGGCAGCGATGCCGGGCGAGCACCCCGCCGGTGAGATGGGCGGCGCGGGAGCGAATGCGGGAGCCAACCCCAGCGCCAACGCGGCTGACGCACCCCCGGCGCCGGGCGGCGAGCACGACGGTGCGATGGGCGGCAACGCTCCCAATCCCGAGCCGGATCGGCCGGTCGGAACGGTCATGGACGACGCGGCGATCACCGCGGCGGTCAAGGCGAAGCTTCTGGCGGACCCGAAGGTGGGCGGCCTGAAGATCGACGTCGACACGCGCAATGGCGTGGTCTATCTCACGGGCGACCACATGAAGAGCCAGGCTGAGATCGACATGGCGATGAAGCTCGCCAAGGAGACCTCGGGCGTCAAGAACGTCGAGAACAAGATGGTGGTCGGCGACAAGCACTGAGCTTCTCGCTGATTCGGGGCCGGCGAGAGATCGTCGGCCAGTCCCCAAAGGGCCGAGCGCAAGCTCGGCCCTTTCTTTTTGATCAGCGCGCCGGCAGCAGCGCCGTGGAAGCCAGCTTGCCCAATCCCTTGACGGAGAAAGGAAGACTCGAGCTCATGAAGCACGAGTGCGTGCACCAGCACTCTCTCCTGGCAATACGCCCGCGCATCTCGTCGGCCTTCTCCGAAAACCAGGCCCTTTTGAACGACCACCCGAAGTCGCGGATGTTCCCGATCTCCCACTGGACCTCGCAGAGCGAGATGGTTCCCTCCGGGTTCAGGACGCCCGAGACCGTGCCGGCGTAGCACTTGTAGACCATCCGCTCCTGCTCGAGAGTCTCGAGCTCCGCGTCGCGGGCCGCGACCTTGAGGTTCCGCAGGATCGGCCGGTAGCGGTCGAACCGGGCCCAATAGGGTTTGAGAGTCGCGAGCGCGCCGGCGTACTCCGCGGCGGTCAGCGGGTGGATCGAGGAGTCCGGAAACGGCGGCCGCAGCAGCTCGAAAGAGTGAAAGTTGATCCCCGGGAAGTTCCGCGCCACCCAGGACGTGATCTCTCCGAGGTCGTCGCGATTGAAGGACGCCAGCACCGTCTGAACGTTGACGACGAGCCCGCCGTACCGGGCCTTCAGCTCCATGAGCCGCCGGTAGGTCTCCCCGACCTTCGGAAAGTTTCCGGGTGCGCCGCGGATCTCGTCGTGCCGGGCCCCGAGGTGGTCGAGCGACAGGCCCACGGTAAAGGTCTGCCGCGCGTCCTTTCGCGACTCGAGCGCCCGCGCGACCACAGCCTCGACCTGTTCCGGGATGAGCGAGTTCGTCGGCATCGTCACGTTCGAGGCGTCGTGTCGGCGGTAGAGGAGCCGGGTTACCTCGGGCAGGTCGTGGTTCAACGTGGGCTCGCCGCCCGTCAGCACGACACTGAAGAGAGACGGCAGATCGGCGAGGGCGCGATCGTAGTCCTCCAGGGACATCTCGAGGTGGCGGTTGACGTTCAGGTGGTCCCAGTAGAAGCACGTCACGCACTTCGAGTTGCAGAGGTTCGTCATCCCGAGGATCAGGTAACGCGGCAGCGTCCGTCTCCCCTTCAACCACTGTGAGGCGAGGACGAGGTCGTTCATCGCGCCGCGACCGTCAGAAGCCCACGCGCAATCCCGGTCAGAAGCCCCGCGAAGTAGGTCAGGTGGTGCAGCGCGAACGCCACCGGAACGGCCGGGAAGAGCGCGGGATCCCGCCGCCAGATCGGGAAAGAAAGGGCCCACGTCGCTCCGGCGTAGGCCAGGGCGGCCGGCACGAGGAAGGTCGCGCCGAAGACCGCCGCACCGGCTGACGCGAGGAAACCGGCGGAGAGGAAAGCCGCCATCCGGCCGCCCGAGTAGAGACCGGGACGCTCCACGAAGAGACGGCCCGTCTTGACCCGGTACCGCCACCTCTGGGCGAGGTAGCTGCCCGGGAACGGTCGCCGGTGATGACTGACCCGGACGGAAGGGTCGAGACGAACCCGTAGACCGCGCGCGAGCGCACGGCTCACGAAGTCGGTGTCCTCGCCGACGTAACCGAGCGACTCGTCGAGCCCGCCGAGCGCTTCCCAGGCTTCCCGGCGCACGAACAGATTGCACAGCGCGACGTCGTGGGGCGACCGCACGGGCCCCTCCGGCGCGTGGCGTTCGTGAGCCGGCACGCCGCTGCCGATCCGGGGCGTCGCCAGAAGAAGGTCGGAGACGCGCTCGAGGTACGGCGCGCCGGGAGGGCCCAGGTCCGGACCGCCCGCGATCTCGGCGTGGTCGAGCGCTCGAATTCCGGAAGCGAGCCAGACCGGTTCCGCCTCCGCGTCGTCGTCCAGAAAGGCGAGGACTCTTCCCTTCGCGCTTCGGGCCGCGAGGTTGCGCCGTATCGCCGGGTTCCGCTCCTCGACCGGAATCCACTCCCACGGGAACGTGAGATCGTGCAGGGCCCGGGGCCGCGAAGAAGAGGCGATCAGGACCTCGAACAGCGGAGGCCGGTCCTGGCCCTGGAGCGAGCTCAGGCAATCGGACAGCGAGCTCTCCACGCGGTCCGAAGCGATGATCACGGAAACGACGGGCTCCACGGGTTCATCTTAGCGCCCGGAACACGGGACACGTCTCTCAGGATGACAAGGGACGAGATCCCAGTCGGATCAGCGCCTTCCGCAGCTTCGCGTGTGCCTGGAGCAACTGCAGATACCGGATCTCCTCGGCGCCTTCCTTCGCGCGGACGATCGGGACGACCGCCGCGCGTTCGGCCCGCGTCCACAGCGGGAGATCCGGCACCGCATCGAGGACGAGCGCGAGGCTCTCGAACCCGGGTCCGGCCGGAATCCGGATCTCGAGGAGCCGCGCGACCCGGGACGCTGCCCGACGGCGCGCTTCATCGGAATCGCTACGATAGCGGGCGCGCATCCGGCGCTGCACCGCGAGGCCGATGTTGCGGACGTGGAAGCGGTCCCAGTCCCGGGAAGGACGCATCTCGTACAGCAGGCTTCCCGTGACCAGCCGGCGGAGAGTCCGCGGCGACGACCGGTACCCGGGAGTCCCCGCGATCTTCCTCTCCTCGCGCGCGAGGAGGCGGGCGCTTCCGGTTCCGGTCGGCCGGAAGCCGAGCTTGCGGTAGAACCAGAACGCTCCCGAGTCGATCCCCTCCGGATTTTCGTGACCCAGCTGGTAGGGGTCGATCGAGAAGGACGTGACCCGCAGGATCTGGTGGAGCATCCGCAGGATCCGCGCGAAGATCCACGCCGACTCCCCTTCCCGGAACGTGTAGTAGACGTTGAACCCCACCTCGATCCGCTCGATGAACGCGAGAGCCTCGAAGTAGCAGACCGGCACCCCGTTCTTGACCACCAGGCCCGCGTACCCCGAGCGCAGCGGCAGCCGGCGTCCGGACTCGAGGCCGACCAGGAAGATCTCCACACCCCGGCCGATCTTCGCGGCACGAACGCTCCCCGGATCCCCGTACGTGAACTGGTAGTACTCGCGGTACCGCACCGCCGTCGATTCTCTGGCGAAGTCGAGGAGCTTGCGCCCCTCCCGGCGTGTGAGCCGCCGCACGGGCAGCCTCCGGGAGGCCAGCTCTTCCGGGAGCGAAACGTCGCGCCGGGCCAGCAGAGGATTGCGGTGGAAAAAAGCGTCCGCCGAGGGCCAGCGCATCCGCGTGCGGTTCACCGGACCGGTTCCCAAGCTCCAGACGATCGGGAGCTTCAGCGCCTCGTAACGCTCGGCGCGGTCCGCCGCGGACAACGGCAGCCGTTCCAGGCGCTCGATCAGCCACCGGAGGTCCCGCGCCGGATCGGGTTGCGCCGCGCCGAGCCACTCGAGGTACGGCACGTTGGCGTCCTCGAGCGCCTCTTCGTCGAGCAGCGGCAGAAACCGGGGCAGGAGCGCGCGGAGCCGGTCCTCCCGGCCGTCGCTCCCCCAGCCGAGACGGATCCGGGCGGGGAAGCGTCGCGCGAGCCAGCGGACGACGTCGAAGGAATAGTCGGTCGAAATCTGCGTCCCCGCGATCCCGGCGACCTCGGGCTCATCCAGCGCCGCGAGGTTCGCACCCGATCGAGCCAGGGCCGCAACGCGTT
Source organism: Acidobacteriota bacterium (assembly GCA_038327245.1). Taxonomy (GTDB): domain Bacteria; phylum Acidobacteriota; class Thermoanaerobaculia; order UBA5066; family Gp7-AA6; genus Gp7-AA6. The sequence goes on along the minus strand of JBBQKV010000011.1, from coordinate 13,969 downwards.
CTCCGAAGCGCGCGAGAAGTCGTTCGGCGAAGTCCCGGGTCGCGCGGTCGGGCGGATAGGCCCGAAGGAAAAGAACGGCCTCGTGAAAACGGATGAGGCTCTCGCCGGTCCGGAGCGTGCGGGCTCCGAGCAATTTCAGGAGCCGGACGGCCTCGCCGGTGTCGGGGCGCTTCGTCCGGCATGTCTCCAGCCGGGCGAGCAGCCGTTCGAGCTCCGCGCTCAGGGCCGTTCCCGCAGGACCTGCTCGACCGCCGAGAGAGTCGGCTCGATTTCCACGGGCCGGTTGGCGCCGGGCGGAGGAGGGTCCATCTCCTGGTGATATCGGAGGAGCAGTCCCGGGTCTTTGAGGATGTGGCCGGTCAGGACCGCGACCACGCTCTCCCCCGGGGGGATCACTCCGGCCGCGGCCAGCTTTCTCGCGCCGGCCACGCTCGCCGCGCTCGCGGGCTCGCAGCCGACCCCGGACGCGTCGATGACCGCCTTCGCCTCCAGGATCTCGGCGTCGGTCACGTCGGTGACCACGCCGTCGGTCGCGCGAATCGCCTCGACCGCGCGCTCGAGCGAAGCGGGATCGCCGATGCGGATCGCGGTCGCCGCCGTTTCCGCCTTCACGCGATGGCGCCGGGCGAAGCCCTCCCGGAAACCTCGCGCGAAGGGGTTCGCGCCCTCGGCCTGCACGGATGCGAGCCGCGGCAGACGCGAGATCAGGCCGAGGTCACGGGCCTCGCGCAGCGCCTTGCCGAACGCCGAGGTGTTGCCGAGGTTGCCCGCCGGGAGCGCGATCCAGTCGGGCGGCTCCCAGCCCAGCTGCTCGAGCATCTCGAGAACGATGGTCTTCTGCCCCTCCAGGCGAAAGGGATTCACGGAATTCAGGAGGTAGACATTCAGCTTTTCGCTCGCCTCCCGCGCGAGCGCGAAGCAGGCGTCGAAGTCGCCCCGGACGAGGAGCGTCCGCGCGCCGTAGGCGATGGTCTGCGCGAGCTTCCCCGCCGCGACCTGGCCGACGGGGACGAAGACCAGCGCCGGAATTCCGGCGAGCGCTCCGTAGGCCGCGAGCGAGGCGGAGGTGTTCCCCGTCGAGGCGCACGCGACGGCGCGCGCGCCGATCCGCTTTGCGACCGTGACCCCGACGGTCATCCCGCGGTCCTTGAACGAGCCGGTCGGATTGTGTCCCTCGTGCTTGAGCCGGAGTCCGCCGATTCCGCTCCACCGCTCGACGGATGCGCGCTGCAGCAGCGGCGTGTTGCCCTCCGGCTGCGAAACGACTTCGGCGGCCTTCGCGTCGGGCAGGACGACCTCGCGGAACCTCCACACGCCGGAGCGGTCCAGCCCTCCCTCCCCGCCGCGGCGGGCCGCGAAGAGAGCCCGAAGCCCGGCGCCGTTGCCTTCCGGAGGCCGGTGCCGCACCTCGAGAAGGTCGCCGCAGGCCGGACACGCGCTCCCGGCGAAGGAGAGAGCGAGATCGCCGTGGCACCGCGGGCACGTCTGCCAGCTCGCCCCTCCGGCGAGCGGGGCGGTCAAGGCTCGACCCCGACGACCCGGGCGCCGCCCGCGTCGATCGCCCCGACCCGGGCGTTCGCCGGGACGCCTGCCAACCGATAGGCCGCGACCATCGCCTTGCCGATCCGGCGCGCGGGATCGTCTCCGACCGCGAAGGCGAACGACGCGGGCCCGCTTCCCGAGATCGAGCAGCCGAACGCTCCCGCCTCGAGCGCCGCCGACTTCGCTTCGGCAAAGCCGGGCAGGAGCGGAGATCGCGCCGGCTCGGCGATTCGATCCTCGATCGAGCGGCGCAGGAGGTCGAAGTCGCGGGTGGCGAGCGCGGCGACCAGGGCCCCGACGGCCGCTGCCTGAGCGAGCGCGACCGGAAGCGTGACCGACGGCGGAAGCCGCACGCGCGCCTCCTCGGTCCGCAGTGTCTGTTGCGGCGCGACGATGACGACTCGGAGCTCCGATGGGAAAGAGAGTCGGACGACGTCGACGGGATCCATGCTGCGGATCAGGACGACACCTCCGAAAAGCGCGGCGGCCACGTTGTCGGCGTGACGGCCGGACACGGCCGCCTCGGCGTCGAGGCAGGGCGCCAGCAAGTCCTCGCGCCGCAGAGGAGAGCCGAGCAGCTCGTTCACGGCGACCGCGGCCGCGACGGCCGAGGCGGCGCTGCCTCCCTGTCCGCCGGAGAGCGGGAGGCCTTTCGCGATGTCGAGAGTCAGTCCGACCGAGTCCGCCGATGCCATCGCGCGCACCCGCGCGGCGGCGATGCCCGCGGTGTTCCTTTCCAGATCGCGCGGAATCTCGGGATGTCCGGACGAATGGATGCGGATCTCACGGTTCGCCGAGCGGCTCGCCGTCACGGTGTCTCCCGCCCCCGCGACCGCGAGGCCGAGGATGTCCAGGCCCGGCCCCAGGTTCGCCACGGTCCCCGGCGCGAAGGCGCGGACGAGTCTCCTGCTCACCCGGCGAGCTCCAGCACGTCGTTCAGGATCCCCGCCGCGGTCACGCCGAGGCCGGCGCCGGGTCCCTGGATCACGAGCGGGTTCGCGCGGTAACGCAGGGTCGTGAACGCGACCTGGTTGTCGGTGCCCCGCAGTCCGGCGAAGGGACTGTCGGGCCCGACCTCGGTCAGGCCGACGGCAATTTTTCGCCGGGTGACGGCCGCGACGTATCGCAAAGAGCGGCGGTTCGCGCGGGCCCGCGCGAGGCGATCCGCCCACTCCAGATCGAGGCTCTCCAGTCGTTCGAGGAAACGCGCGACGGGCACCTTCCGGAGAGCCGGCGGCACGAGCGATCCCACGGCGACGTCCTCCGGTTCCCCCGCGAACCCCAGCAGCCGGCCGAGGATGAGGGCCTTTCGCCCGACGTCCGCACCCGAGAGGTCGTCGCGGGGATCCGGCTCGGTGTAGCCGCGCTCGATCGCCCGGCGAAGTCCCTGCGAGAACGGGCGGCCGGCTTCGACTTCCGACAGGAGGAAGCCGAGCGTGCCCGAAAGGCATCCCTCGATGCGGAGCACGCGGTCGCCGGACTCGACGAGCTTCCGATACGTATCCAGGACGGGAAGGCCGGCGCCCACGGTGGCCTCGAAGCGGAGCCGCCGCTCACCCTTTTCGACGGCGTGCTCGATCGCGAGCGCTTCCTTCCGGCGGCCCGAGAGCGGGCGCTTGTTCGCGAGCACGACGTCGAAGCCGGAGGCGACCGCGGCCTGGAGGAGCGGACCGGTCTGCCCGGCGGTGACGTCGACGAGGATCGGACGGGAGAGCGCGTGCTCCGCGAAGGCTCCGATCGCCTGTCGCCCCCCGGCCGCGACCCCGCCGGCCCCTTCCGAAATCGGACCGCCCTTCGACTTGACCCGCGCGAGCTCGCGGAGCTCGCGCGCCGAGAGACCTTTCGGGCGGAAGACGTAGCCGCTCCGGTCGATGACCCCGACGAGGGAGAGCCGCGTGCGCCGGGAGGATCGGACGATCAGGCCGGCCAGAGTTCGACCGACAGAGCCGAACCCGAGGAGGACCACGTCCGTGCGGCCGGACGGCTCGGCCCGGCCGCCGCCGATCTTCGAGAGCTGGAAGGCATCGTGGATCCGGCGCTGTGCCTCCCCCGCTCTGGATCCCTCCACGACGAAGGAGATGTTCAGCTCCGACGAGCCCTGCGCAATCGCCACGACGTTGATCGCGGCCGGCGCGAGCGCCGTGAACACCCGGGCCGCGATGCCCGGAGTCCCCGCCATTCCCAGGCCGACGACCGAGATGGTCGCGAGGTCGCGCAGCATCTCGACCCCATCGACTTCATGGCGCGCAATCTCCTCGCGGAACGCCTCGAGAAGGCTCCGCCGCGCGTCATCCGCCTGCGCGTCCGGAATTCCGGCGCAGATCGAGTGCTCCGAGGACGCCTGGGAGATGAGGGACACCGAAATCCCCTCCCGGTGCAGTGCCGAAAAGGTCCGGGCCGCGATTCCGGGAACGCCGAGCATCCCGTTTCCCGTGACCGTCACGAGCGCCTGCCCCGGGATGGCGGACAGCGCCTTGACCGGGTATCGGTCGAGCGTGCGCCGGCCGGAGATCTCGGTCCCCGCCTCGTCGGGATCGTCGAAGGGGCGGACGAAGATCCGAGACCGGCCGGCGGGAGTGAGAGCGCGCGGGTGAAGGACTTTCGCGCCGTAGTAGGCGAGCTCCGCGGCCTCCCGGACGTTCAGCTGCGGAATCACGCGCGCGTCCGACACGACGCGGGGATCGGCGGTCAGGAAGCCGCGGACGTCCTTCCAGAGAGTGACGGACTTCGCCGAGAGCGCCCGGCCGAGAAGCGTCGCGGTCAGGTCGGAGCCTCCGCGACCGAGCGTCACGACGCGGCCCTCGTCATCCGCGCCGAGGAAGCCGGGCACGACCGGGACCACTCCCTTCGAGAGGAGCGGCCGCAGCCTCGCCCGTGCGCGGCGGTCGGTGGCGGCGAGGTCCGGCGAGGCCGCGCCGGGCCTCCCGTCCGTCGCGATCACCTCGACCGCGCCCACGTACTCCGCGGCAACGCCGCGCGCGACGAGCCCGGCCGCGAAGATCCGGGCCGACAGCTCCTCTCCCGAACCGAGGAGGTGATCGATCGACCTGGGCGAGAGCTCCCGCAGCATCCCGGGCGCAGCGGTGAGCGCCCCGATCTCCTCGAAGATCGAGCGAACCCGCGCCACGAGCCGCTGCCGGTCTTCCCCGGCCCGGGAGACCTCGTGGGCGGACGTCTCGTAGCGGCGTCGGAGCTCCCCGGCCGTTTTCCGGACGGCGGCGTCGTTTCCGCCGGAGAGATCCCGGGCGATGCCGATCAGCGCATCGGTCACTCCCGCGAAGGCGGAGACGACGACGACCGCGGGACGCTCCGCGCTTTCGACGATCGAGAGCGCGGCCGCGAGGGCGCGCGCGTCCCGCAGAGACGCGCCGCCGAACTTGTGGATCGACGGCGCAGCCGGCCGGGAGACGTGACTCATGCGCTCACGCGCCGGCTTCCGTTCCCAGGAGGACCTTCAACCGGGCATGTCCTTCGCGGCTCACCGGGATCCGTTTGCCGTCCGAGAGAATCGCGACGTAGCTCCCCTTCGAGTAAAGCTCCAGGCGTTCCAGCCGGTCGATGTTCAGGATGTAGGAGCGGTGGACGCGGACGAAGCGGCTCGGGTCGAGCGCTTCCGCGAGGCCGGCGATCGTCCCCGGCTTGAGGAGCTTCCGCCCCTCGGTCTGGAGCGCGACGTAGTCGTCCTGCGCCTCGACGAGGTCGAGCTTGTCGACCGGCACGACGTGAACACGGGCCCCGTCCCGGACCACGATCCGCGACAGGAACGTCCCGGGAAGGCGGGCAGCCGTCGCCAGCGAGCTCGGGTCGGCCGGTGCCGGCGGCGCTCCGCGGCGGTCCCGGGCGCGGTCGAGGGCGGCGCCGAGTCTCTCGGCCCGGAACGGCTTCAGCACGTAGTCCACGGCGTGGACCTCGAAGGCGCGAAGAGCATAGCTGTCGAAGGCGGTGACGAAGACCACCGCGATCTGCGGGTCGATCAGCTCGCGCACCTCGAAGCCGTCGAGCTTCGGCATCTCGACGTCGAGGAACACGACGTCCGGCGCGAGCTCCGACGCCGCTTTCACGGCCTCGAAGCCGTTCGCGCATTCCGCTACGATGGCCACGCCTTCGCGCGCCGAGAGCATCTCCCGCAGGATCGAGCGCGCAGGGGCTTCGTCGTCCACGATCAGGACGCGGATTTCCCCGCCGGCGCGCTCCGTCACGCCGTCACTCCGTCACTCCGTCACGTGGGCGGGCATGGACAGGACCACCAGGTATCGGTCGGCCAGACGCCGCGCCGCGAAGAGCGCCTCCGATCCGTAACGCGCGGCCAGGCGGGAGCGCACGTTGGCGAGGCCGACCCCGGAGCCGCGGCGCGCCGGCGCGTCGGGATCGAACGGGTTCTCGATCAGGATCCGCAGACGGTTCCCGGTGCGCCGTGCCTCGAGGCGGATGACTCCGCCCTCGATCCGGGTGGCGATACCGTGCCGCACCGCGTTCTCGACCAGGGGTTGCAGGAGAAGCGGGGGCACGAGGCACTCCTGCCCCCCCGTTTCGAGGTCCTCCTCGACCGTCAGCCGGGAGCCGAAACGGAGCCCCTCGACCTCGAGATAGGCCTTCGCGAGCGCGACCTCTTCACCCACGGGAATGCTCTTTCTCTCTCCGAGAGCGAGACTCTTGCGCAGGAACTCCGAAAGGTAAAGGCACATCTCCCGGGCGCGCGGCGGATCGGTTCCCACGAGCGCCGAGATGGAGTTGAGGCTGTTGAACAGAAAGTGCGGGTGGATCTGCGCGCGCAGCGCCTTCAGCTCGGCCTCCCGGGCGAGGACCTGAAGCTCCAGGGCGCGGCGCTCGGCGTCCCGCGCGGCCTCGATCGCGATCAGAACGGAGTAGAGAGACACGGCGAGCAGGTAGAGCAGCACGCCGGTCGAAAAGAGGATCGGCACCTGCGCCGCGTAGCGTGAAGGGAGCTCGCTCCCCCAGACCGGCACCAGCAGCCGCGCGGCCCCGGCCCCCGCGAGAACCCAGACGGAGCTCGTCAGCGCGGCCGCCACCGCGTGGGTCAGGACGATCCGGACCGCGTTCGGTCCGCGCACCGGGACCGCCCGGCAGGTGTACCAGACCGGCAGCAGCAGAAAGAGGCAGACGAGCGCGAGCGGCAGCGCGAGAGAGACCGATTCGGCCAGCGTAAAAGCGCCGGGCCGGGCGAGGAGACCGGTCAGGACCGCGGCAAGAGGAATCGTCGCGAGGAGAAAGGGGCCCAGTCGGCCCTGGCGCGCGAGTATCGGGTGCAATCCGTCCTCAGTTCTTGATTTCGATGCCGCCCATGATGGCCGTTCCCCGGATGACGAGCTCCTGCGTCGGAAGCGAGCTGTCGCGGACGGTGGAGCGTGCCTTGTTCTCGAGACCTCCCAGGATCGGCATCGCCTTCACGTCCACCTTCCACTCGGGAGGCACCGTGATCTCGATCCCGCCCCACAGGGCGAAGACGTCGACGACCGCGGGCGACGTCGCGATCGTGGAGCCGCGCAGGTCGAGCTCGACCGCTCCCATGATCGCCGTGGCCTCGCCGCCCCGGAAATCCGAGCTCTCGACGACCCGGTGCACGCCCCCCATGATCGCGAACTCCGAGAGCTGCGACGAGGACTCGGCCGTGGGAGGACCGGCGCTGCGGCCGAGTGCGCGCCAGACCAGGAATCCGCCGATCACGACCAGCACGAAGGGCCACGCGGACCGCATGTGCGTAAGCCCGAAGCTCTGGAGCTGGAAGAAGACACCGAGCGCCATCAGCACGTAGCCGAGCTTGCGATGTCCCTCGTGCGGCGGCTGGATCACCTTGAGCAGGCCGACCGCGACCAGGATCATCGGCCACCAGGAGAGGACGTCGCCGGCGTCGAGCACGCCCATGTTGTCCAGGGTGAAGATGACGCCGAAAAAGATCAGCAGTGCTCCGGCGACGAGGCGCCCACTGATGCGGGGAGCCGGCCTGCCGTTCATCGGGGGCCGCCGTCTTCGAGGGATCCATTCGGCGGGGACGGCAACCGGCGGCGCTCGGCGACCGATCGGGCGATCAGCGAAACGCCCGCGAGCACCAGGAAGGCCGGCCAGATGTCGCGCAACCGCCAGTCGACGACGTCGAAGTTCCGCAGCAGGAAGAACGCCCCGAGCGCGGTCAGGACCGCACCCGAGGTCGCGTCGCCTGCGTCCTTCGGCGCAATCAGCGACGAAATCCCGAAGCCGATGAGGATGACCGGCCACCAGTCTCCCGGCCTCCCCGCGTCCACGACGCCGAAGTTCTGGAGGAGGAAGATCGCTCCCAGTCCGATCAGGATCACTCCGAACACCGCCGCCGTCGTTCTCTTGTGCCGCTCCCTCGTTTCCAAACCCATGGTTCGTCTCCTCTCGGGAAGAACCTACGTGGCGCCGCCGCGCACGTCTCGCGCGTTTCGGTGAACGGCGTCCCGCGCCCGGCGAACGGCGCTCAGGGCGTCCGCCACTCGCAGAAATGCGCAACTTCGATGCTATTCTGATCTCGATTCCGAGGAGGTGGGATGGCGACAGAAATCATCATGCCCCAGATGGGCGAGTCGATCGCCGAGGGCACGATCACCAAGTGGCTCAAGAAGGTGGGCGATACCGTCAAGCGGGACGAGCCGATCTTCGAGATTTCCACGGACAAGGTCGACGCGGAGATCCCGGCGCCCGTGGCCGGAACGCTCGTCGAGATCCGGGTTGCCGAGGGCCAGACCGTCGCCATCAACACGGTCGTGGGCGTCCTCGGCGAGGCCGGAGAGGCTGTCGCCTCCCCTCCCGCCACCGCCAAGCCGGCGGAGGCCCCGGCCCCCACGCCCGTCGCCGCTCCACCACCGCCAGCGGCTCCGCCCGTACAGGCCGCCGCGCCTCCGCCCCCGGCGCCTCCGGCAGCCGCGCCCGCGACGACGACCGCAACACCCCAACCCGTCGCCGCACCGCCGCCCGCATCACCCGCACCCGCACCCACCGCCGCCCCGGCTCCAGCCGTCGCCGCCGAATCCTCGGGGGCCCGCGTCGAGTCGATCGAGGATCGGATCCGCCAGAGGTCCTCCCCCCTCGTGCGGAAGATCGCCCAGGAGAACGGGCTCGACATCCGCGAGGTGGACGGCACCGGCATCTACAACCGGGTCACGAAAAACGACGTCCTGTCGTTCCTGGAGAACCGGAAGGTCGCCGGCGCCGCCGCCGGATCGGGCGCGGCAGCGACCGCGGCGCCGAGAGAGGTCACCCAGGCCGCGCCGGCCCCCATGCCGGCTCCCGCTCCCTCCGGGACCGCTCCCGCGGCGCGCGCGCCGATCGCGGTCACGGATCGGGACGAAGTCGTCGCGATGACGAAGATCCGGAAGATCACCGCCGAGAACATGACCCTCTCGAAGCGGACGTCCGCGCACGTAACCACGGTCTTCCAGGTGGACTACACCAACATCGCGCGGCTCCGGGAGCGCCACAAGGAATCCTTCCTCGCGAAGAACGGCGTGAAGCTGACCTACCTGCCGTTCATTTTCCGCGCCGCCATCCAGGCCCTGAAGGAGTTCCCCCAGGTCAACGCGTCCATCGACGGGGAGAACATCGTTTACCACAAGGACGTGCACCTGGGCATGGCGGTCGCGCTCGACTGGGGCTTGATCGTCCCGGTGATCCGGAACGCCGACGAAAAGTCGATCCTCGGGCTCGCGCGCGCCACGCAGGATCTCGCGGAGCGGGCGCGCTCCAAGCGCTTGAAGCCCGAGGAGATTCACGGCGGCACGTTCACCGTGACGAACCCGGGCGTCTTCGGGTCTCTCTTCGGGACGCCGATCATCCCGCAGCCGCAGGTCGCGATTCTCGGCGTCGGGACGATCGAGAAACGGCCGGTCGTGGTCGCCGACGAGAACGGGAACGACGCGCTCGGGATCCGCACGGTGGGATTCCTGGCGCTCTCCTTCGACCACCGGCTGATCGACGGCGCGGACGCCGACCGTTTCCTGGCGGCCGTGAAGAAGACCCTGGAGAAGGGCGAGTTCGATCTGGGATAAGAGAAGCCGTCAGCTGTCCGCTGTCAGCTCTCAGCCCGTGGACCTCGGAGCCCGGGCCCTCTCGGCCATTTTCATTCTCGCGGTCGTCGCCCGGCTCGCGGCCGTCGGCGTCGCGGGCTTTTCGACCGTGCGGTTCGGCGACGCGCGGGCCTACCTCTACGCGGCCGGGGAGCTCGCTCACGAGGGGCGCTACCCGCTCTCGACCGAGCCGTTCTACTTCCGCGCCCCCGGCTACCCCTTCTTCCTGGCGGTGGCGACTCTGGGACGCCCCGACTCGGTCCCCCGGTCGAAGATCGCCACCGCGGCCGCGGGCTCGTTCGCCGCGCCGCTTCTCGCGGTTCTCTCCGCCCGGATTTTCCGGCGCCGGGCGATCGCTCTCGCGACCGGCGTCGCCGCGGCCCTTCACCCCGCTTTTCTCTGGAACTCGGCGGACGTGCAGAGCGAATCGCTCTTCACGACGCTCCTTTTGGCCGCTGCTTTTCTCCTGCTCGTCTCGACGGACCGTCCCTCTTCGACGCTCGCGCTCGGGGCGGGCGCGGTCCTCGCCCTCGCCGCGCTGACGCGGGCTTCCGCGCTGGCGCTCGTGCCGTTTCTCGCGGCCCCTCTCCTCGATCGCCGCTACCCTTTTCGTGCCCGGGCTCACCTCGCCGGAGCGGCCCTTCTCGGGTTCGCGCTGATGCTCTCGCCGTGGGCGGCCCGGAACTTCTTCGTCTTCGGAGACTTCGTTCCGGTCAACGACGCCGGGGGAAGCGCCTTCTACCAGGGGAACTCCGACTGGGAAGTCCGATTCTTCGAGCTCCGGAGCCGCGACGAGTATCTCCGCTGGGTCGAGGCCATGCACCGGGATCTCGCCCGTCAGACCGCGGAGCTTCGGGCGGCCGGCCGGACCTCCCCGTCCGAGCGATCGCGCTACTTCGTCACCCGCGCGATCGCGGAGAGAAGCGCCGACCCCGCCGGCTGGCTGCGGCTGTGCGCGCGGAAGGCGTGGGAGTGGCTCCGACCGTATCCCACGCCCTGGTTCTGGCCGCGCGGGGTCGTCGTTACGCTCGGAGCTTTCTACGTTGTCCTCTACGCCCTCGCCGCCGTCGGATTGCTCTGGGCTCCGCGGCCCGGAGTCCGCGCTTTCACGCTCGGCGTGCTGGTCTTTTCGATGGCGGTGCACGTCCTGGTCCTCGTCGTCTGGCGTTACCGCGTTCCGTACTGGGATCCCGTGCTGCTCCTCTACGGACTGTTCGGAGCGGGTACACTTCTGCCCGGATGGAAACCGTCGACGAGCCCCGACCTCTAGAGGGGGCGATTCCGCCGCGCCGCCGGGTCGAGGCGTTGTGGCTCGGCCGGATTGGATACGGGCAGACGCTCGCGCTGCAGAAAGACGCGGTCGCCCGGGTCGCACGCGGCGGGGCCGAGACGTTTCTCCTGCTGGAGCATGAGCCGGTGTTCACGCTCGGCCGGAACGCATGCGCCGCGGACGTTCTGTTCACGCCCGAGAAACGCCGCGAGCTCAAAATCGATCTCGTCGAAACGGACCGCGGGGGAAAGGTCACGTACCACGGGCCCGGGCAACTCGTCGGCTATCCCGTCGTGAACCTGGACCCGGACCGCCGGGACGTGCGGCGCTACGTGCGGGACCTGGAGCAGGTCCTGATCGACACGCTCGCGGACTTCGGCATCACCGCTTCCCGGTCCACCGCGCGGGACCGGATGTCGTCGGTCTGGGTCGGGAACGACAAGATCGCGGCGATCGGCGTCCACATCTCGCGGTGGATCACGACCCACGGGTTCGCGTTGAACGTCACGGAGGAACCGCTCCCCTTTTTCCGCGGAATCGTGCCGTGCGGAATCACGGACGGCGGCGTCACCTCCATGGAACGCGTCCTCGGTCGATCCGTCGAGCCGCGCGAGGTCGCGCGCCGTCTTCTTTCGCACTTCTCGGACGCCTTCTCCCGGAGCGTCGAGGTCGGTGGCGCATGAGCGAGCTGCCGGTGCTCCCGCGCGCCTCGCGGCTGGAACGACCGCCCTGGCTCAAGGTCCGTCTTTCGACGACCGGCGAGTACGAGGAGGTGCAGCAGATGATGCGGCGCCTCTCCCTCGTCACGGTCTGCGAGGAGGCGCGGTGCCCGAACATCCACGAGTGCTGGGCGCGGGAGCGCACCGCGACGTTCATGCTGATGGGCGACGTCTGTACACGCACGTGCGGGTTCTGCGCCGTCGGAAAGGGCGCGCCCGGCTCGCTCGACCCGGAGGAGCCGGAGCGGGTGGCCGAGGCGGTGAAGGAGCTCGGCCTCTCGCACGCCGTGGTCACGTCGGTCAATCGCGACGACCTCGAAGACGGCGGCGCCGGACACTTCGCCGCCACGATCCGCGCGATCCGCCGCGCCGTCCCGGCGTGCACGGTCGAGGTCCTCATTCCCGACTTCTGCGGGAATTGGAACGCACTCGACGAGGTTCTGCGCGAAGTGCCGGAGATCCTGAACCACAACCTCGAATCGGTCGAGCGTCTCTACCGCCGGGTCCGTCCCCAGGCGCTCTACGAACGCTCGCTCGAGCTCCTCGCCCGATCGGACGCGCGCCGCCGCGCCGCCGGCACCGCGATGCGAACCAAGTCGGGTGTCATGGTCGGCCTGGGAGAGACGCGGGACGAGCTCCTCCGCGCGCTGCAAGACCTGCGCGCCTCGGGCTGCGACATCGCGACGATCGGGCAATACCTCCAGCCCCACGAGCGCAGACTGCCAGTCGAGAAGTACTACGCGCCGGAGGAGTTCGACGAGCTCCGCCGGCAGGGAGAGGAGATGGGTTTCCTCCGCGTCGAGGCGGGGCCGCTCGTTCGCTCTTCGTATCACGCGCGGCGCGCGCTCGAGGCGGCGCCGGCTTGAAGCGGCTTCCGGCGGTCGTCGCCCTGTGTGCCGCCCTGACGGCGCCCGCGCTCGCCCAGACGACCGGGGCGGAAGTGCAGAAATACCAGGAAGCCGTCTACCCCGAGGCGCTCCTGAAGGGAGAGCAGCAGGGCAACGTCCTTCTCTCCGGCCGCATCGACCGGTCCGGGAAGGTCGAAGACCTGCGGCCGATCGCGGCGAGCTTCCCGGGCCTGATCGGGCCGGCGATGACCGCCGTGAAGGCCTGGACGTTCAAGCCCGCGACGCGCGACGGCAAGGCGGTCGACATCGCCGCGAACGTGGGCGTGCGCTTTCGCGTGAAGTCAAAAAAGCGGGGCGTCATTCCGCAGCCGATCCTGGGCGACCTGCCGGTCTTTCCCGCCGACGCCTCCGGAAAGAAGTCGGCGCCGGAGGGATTTCCGATCCGGCGCGGCATCGATCCGAAGCTGGTCGCGGAGGCTGTCATGGACGTCGAGCCCCAGCCGAAGGCGAGAACGATGACGGTCCGGGTCGAGGCGACCTCCCCGACCGGACGGCCCTATATCCTCCTCGAGACTCGAGTGGCCGTGGCGGGTGGCGCGACCGACGTCCGCGTACCGGTCATGGCGGCCGTGGGCGCGGACTGGGAGGAGGGCGTGTGGACTCTGCGTTTCCTGGCGGACCGCAAAGAAGCGGGCGGAGGACTCTTCTGGGTGGCGCGCGATCCGTCGCGGTTCGACTTCGCCGCGGCTCTCCGCAAGCAGTAGCGGCGCTCCTCGGCCTGGTCCTTCTGGCGGAGGCGTGCTCGAGCCGCCCGGCGGTCCGAACGACTGCGACTTCTGCCGCCCCCGTCCCCCCGTGCTCCGGTTTCGTGGCGGCCCGTCCCCGAATGCTCCGCATGCCGGAGTATCCGGCCACCGCGAAGAAGGCGCGGATGTCGGGCGAGTCCACTCACGAGGTGCTCGTGGATCGGTTCGGCAAGGTTCGGGACGTCCGGATCGTCGGAATGACGTTCATGGTCTTCGCCCTCGCGACCGATACCGCTCTCCGGGCCGCCAACTACTCTCCGGCGACGCTGGATGGCCGGCCGGTCGCCACGCGTTTCTGGATGCGGGTCCCGTTCGGCGTCCCGAGGGACGTCGAGTCCTCGCCCGCGCGCAATCGGGTGACGGCATTCGTCTCCGCCGACGAGTCCAGCCGTGCCCGGTGGCAGCTCGCGAACTCCATCCATCGGGTCACGGTCGTGGCCGACGTCGCATCCGCGCCGGCCGGCGAGGTTTCGGTCGTCGCCCTCGCGCCGGGCGGCGCCGAGCGCGTCCTCGTGCCGGCCGGCAAAGCGTTGCCGCGCACCCGGGAGACCGTGAAGACCGCCGACTTCTTCGCGCGGCCCGGCGATTACCGGATCCGGCTTCAGCAGGGGACGCGCACCCTCGCCGAGGGACTGTTCACCGTCGCCGAGGACGAGCACGCGGCGGTGGTCAACGCCTGCACGGTCGAGTGACCACCTCGGTCCGCGTCGGCACCGCCGGCTGGATGTACAAGGACTGGGAG
>JBBQKV010000010.1:0-36984 GCA_038327245.1 Acidobacteriota bacterium | reverse complement strand
CTTCGGGTACGTTCCCGCCGCATATACCGGTAGTCCGGGATTCCGTACTCCTTCAACTTCGCGATCAACGAGCCGCGCGAGATGTTCAGAACGTGCGCGCCGCGGCTCTGGTTGCCCTCGACCCGACGCATGGCGCGGTCGATCACCTCGCGCTCGACGGTTTCCACGATCACCTTGAGGTCGTCGGTCTGGCGCAGCATCGCTTCCGCGTCCGACGGGTCCCGAACGGTGGGAGTCTCCATGCCCTCCAGCCGGGGGGCGGGAACGGCATCCGCCTCCGCGATGGAGCCCCGGGACGCGTACGAAATCCCGGCGAGCTGAACGACCTCTTCCAGGAAGAGCACCGTGCGAGCCGGGAGGCGCGGCGTTTCCTTCACGACGAGGGCGAGCAGCGTCGAGCCGTTTCGGGGCGGCTCGATGATGAGGGTCAGCGTTCCGGCGACGCTCTCGACTCGCGCCAGGCGCTCACCCGCACGGGCATCTTCGAGGACGCGAGGAGGAAGCGCGGGCGTTTCGCGGAAGGTGGACGCGAGCGGGCGGAATCCGTTGATCGAAAATTCGCCGACCGCCCACTCTGTCGGCGGAAACTCCCGGTCGAGAAAGTCGGTGAGCTCGGTTGCGAGCTCCTCCCGTGTGGCGCTGTCGCGGCAGATTCGATAGGCGGCGAGCCTCAGGTCGCGAAACTCCACTTCGGTGGACGGCGTCGCGGGCGCCGCCGGCATGGGTGCGATCGAGAGGGCCGGCGGACGGGGATCCAGGACCAGGCGGGAGACGGTCGGTTGCGCGTTCAGGACGGTGATGGTGGCTTCGCCGATCGTGATCCGGTCGCCGATTCCGATCGGGCCTCCGTCGAAGTCGTGGCCGTTCACGCTGATTCCGGCGGCGCCCTTGTAGAGATCGAGGTGATAAGCGCCCTCTTTCTCGCTGATGCGAACGTGCCGGCCTGCGACCCCGCGTGCTCGCACGACGACTTCGTTTCCCGAGGAGGCGCCGATCGTGATCGCGGCGCCGTCGAGCCGGTGTACTTCGCCCCCGCCCGCTCTCTTGCGAACTTCGAGGTTCAGCATCTGTTTGCGTCCTTATGCGTCATTGTTCCGACACTTCCTCGCGTGCCGAGCGAAAGATCGCGCGGCTCCTCCCGATATGTTCCCGGGTGGGAACTTCCTTACAGGGATTCGAATCGTCCGAAATTTGGGGTAACCCTGCAGCAATTATGTCACGGGCCCGCGCAACGAAACCGCGGCGGGGACGGATGTTCTGCGCACGCGATCGGCATTCGACCAATGGAGGAGATGCGCTATTCGACCAACGGCTGAGATGGCAGAGTGTGGCGCCGGCTCGGAGGCTGACGCCGCAGCGCCCAACCTGATTCTGCCGGCGACCGCCGGGTCACCGGTCCCCGAGATATTGGGGCTGCCTCGAGCCTTACCCCAACATTTTGTGGAAGTTACCGTCCTTTTTTGTTAGATTCCTTTGCACTCCCATGCTCCGCCTCGAACGGGTCGAGATCTCGGGCTTCAAGTCCTTCTACGAGAAGGTGGACCTCGCCTTTCCCGGCCGGGTCACCGCGGTCGTCGGACCGAACGGCTGCGGAAAGTCGAACATCTGCGATGCGGTCGCCTGGGCGCTCGGCGAACAGAGCGCGCGCGTGCTCCGCGGCGAGCGCATGGACGACGTCATCTTCAACGGCTCCGCCAAACGACGGCCTCTCGGGATGGCGGAAGTGATCGTGACTCTCTCGTCGGACGACGGTGAGGGCAACGGCAATGGGAACGGGAACGGCGGTGGGAACGGCGACGGAGAGGTGGACCCGGAGCATGGGCGGTTGCGGGTCGGACGCCGCGTCTTCCGCGACGGCGAGGGCGAGTACTTCCTGAACGACAAGCAGGTCCGCTTCAAGGACGTTCAGGATCGCCTCCTCGGCACGGGTCTTTCCGTGCGCGCCTATTCGGTCATCGAACAGGGACGCATCGACCAGGTCCTTTCGACGAAGCCCCAGGATCGCCGCCGCCTGATCGAGGAGGCGGCCGGGATCACCCGCTACAAGGCGAAGCGGAAGCTCGCCGAAGTCAAGCTCGAAGAGACGCGCGCGAACCTGCTCCGCATTTCCGACATCGTCAGCGAAGTCGAGCGCAACTGCGCTTCCCTGAAACGCCAGGCGTCGCGCGCCGCGCGGTACAAGGAATTCTCGGAAGCGCTCCGCGGCCGGCGCGCCGCGCTCGCTCGGGTCCGCGCGGATGCGCTCTCCACCTCGCTCGCGGACGCCGAGCGCCTGCGCGACGAACGTCGAGACGCCGAGGCGGCCGCCGCTGCGGCGCTCGGCCAGGCGGAGGCGTCGCTCGCCGCGGCCCGCATCGTGGCCGCGGAAACGGCGGCGGCGCGCGACTCTGTCCGCGAGAGCCTCGCGGCGCTCGAGTCGGCAATCGCGCGCGACGACGAACGCCTGGAGGCGAACCGCCGGGCGACCGCGGACCTCTCGGCGCGCAGGGTCGCATCGGAGCGCGAAGGCCGCGATTTCTCGGGGGAGCAGAACCGCGCCGCGCGGGAGATCTCGGAGCTCACGGCCCGGCTCGAGCGCGCGGTCTCCGAAGCCCGCAGCCGCTCCCTCGCCCGCGAGGAAGCCGATCGAAAAGCTGCCGAGGCCGCCGCGGCGCTCGCCCGGCTCGAAACGGATCTCGACGCGGCCCGGGAAGAGGCGCTCCGCGCCGCCGGTGAGAGGGTCGCCGCGCGAAACTCCCGACACGAGCTGGATCTCGCAGCGGAGCGGATCGCGGCCTCCGCCGCGCGCCTCGACGAGAGCCGGGCGAAGCTGGCGCGCGAGATCGAGGAGCAGGGAACCGACCTCGCCGCCGCGGAGCGCGAGGAGCTCCGGCACCGCGAGCGGGCGACGGCGGCCTCGAACGTGGTGCGTGAGCTCTCCGAAGGTGTGGCCGCGATCCTGCGGAGCGTGGCCGAGGCCGAGTCCGCGCGGGAGGATGCCCGCGCGTCGCTCGCCGGCATCGAGGAGCGGGCGTCGGCGCTCGCCGAAGCGGTCCGGGCACGGGAGGGAACCCTCGCAGCGGTCCGTGCCGCGGTCCGCGCGGCCGGAGTCGCGGAAGAAGGGACCCTGGCCGAGCGCGTCCGCCCCCGCCCCGGCTGGGAGCGCGCGCTCGACCTCCTTCTCGGCGCGGATTCCGACGCGCTCCTTCTTCGGGGAGACTGGAGGCGCGCGGCCGAAGCCGTCCGGCACCTTCCCGCCTCGCGCCTGCTGCGGGGGGACTGGCGCGAGCGCCGGACGGGCCAGCCGGTCGCTGATGCGTCGGGCTGGGAAACCGCAATCGCGAACTTCGACGACCTCTCCCCCGCGGAACGGGCGGCGCTCCCCCGCGTCGCCTTCGTGGCCTCGCTCGACGACGCGCTCCGGCTCTCGGAGGAGTTTCCCGACGTCACGTTCGTCACGCGCGAAGCGGACCTCGTCCGGGGACCGCTCCTGCGCCTGGCCGGCCCGCCGGCTCGCGCCGCCGGGACGTTCGCGATCCGGCGGGAGGGGGAGGAAATCTCGGAGCGGCTAGAAGCCGCCCGCCGGACGATCACCGAGATCGAGGCGGCGCGGGCGGACCGGATCGCGCGCCGCGAGGCGGAGGAGCGCACGCTCTCCGGAGCTCGGGAAGAGGAGCGCCGGGCCCAGGCGGACCTCTCGGCCACGGCCGCCCGGCTGGAAGAGAGACGGACTGCGGCGGGGCGGCTCGCCCGGGAGGCGGATACCACGGCCGGCGAGAGAGAAGCCCTCGCGCGCGACGGCGACGCGCTCTCCGTCCGCCGGAAGGCCTTCCAGGAGGAGGAGAACCGCTGGGAACGGTCGGAGCTCGAGACCCGCGAGAGGGCCGACTCGCTCGCCGGCGCCCTGCCCGAGGCCCGGTCGACCGCGACGTCCGCCGCCGAGGAGCTGGCGCACCGGAGGACGGAGGCCGAGGTCGCGGCCGAAAGGCGGAGGTCGCTCGAGAGCGCGGTCGCCGCGCTCGAAGAATCCCAGCGCCTCTTCGAACGGCGCGCCCGGGCCGCGACCGAGGAGATCGAGCAGATCGCGACGCGCGCGGTCGAGCTCGCGCGGGAAGAGCAGGAAACGCGCGAACGGCGCGAGGCGAACGTGGTCTCGCGGGATGCGCGCGCGGCCGAGATGGAAACCGCCGCGCGCGCGTCGGACGAGGCCTTCCGGGTCACGGAGACGGGCGAGGAGACCGCGAAGAACGCGCGCTCGTTGCTCGATTCCGCCCGCGAGGGCCGGTTCGAAGCCGAGGTCGCCGCCACGCGCTCGGCCTCGGACCTCGAACACCTCGTCGCTCAGACCCGCGACGAGTTCGGCACCGACTTGACCGAGCTCGAACCTCCGGCGGACCGGTCGGAAGAGGCGCTCGCCAGGCTCGAGACCGAAGCGTCGGAGCTCGCCGCCTCGATCGAGAAACTCGGGCCCGTGAACCTCCTCGCGTGGGAGGAGCACCGCACGGAGACCGAGCGGCTCACGTTCCTGACGACCCAGCGCGACGACCTCGTGCGCTCGGTCGCTGAGCTGCAGGATTCCATCCGCAAGATCAACGCAACGTCGGCGGAGCGGTTCTCGCACGCGTTTACCCAGATCAACGCGAACTTCACGGAGACCTTCACCCGCCTCTTCCGCGGCGGGACCGCCGAAATGAGGCTTCTCGACGAGAACGATCCGCTGGAGTCCGGGGTCGAGATCATCGCGCAGCCGCCGGGTAAGCGGAACCAGTCGATCCTCCTTCTGTCGGGGGGCGAAAAGGCGCTCACCGCGATCGCGCTCCTCATGGCGATCTTCCGGTACCGGCCCTCCCCCTTCTGCATCCTGGACGAGGTGGACGCTCCGCTGGACGAGGCGAACATCGACCGGTTCACGAACCTCCTGCGCGAGATGACCGACGACACTCAGTTCATCGCGATCACCCACAACAAGCGCACGATGGAGACCGCAGACGCGATGTACGGCGTCACCATGGAAGAGCCCGGCTGTTCGAAGGTCGTCTCGGTCCGGTTCGACTGATCACCCCGGGACACGGAACACGGGACACGGAATAGGACCCGCGGGCCGGATCGTTCTACCGGGAAAATGCGTCGCCTCCTCTTCTCCATCTTCGCGCTGACCGTCCTCTGCTCCGTGGCCGCAGCGGAGGAGAAGTCCGGCTCCCCCATCCGCACGAAGCACGAGGAACGGGGCGGGGCCTACACGGGGGACCTCGCCTACGACTCCGCCGCCGTCGCGCGGCTCGCCGCCCTGACCGGCCCGGCTCCGTGCGTAAACGGCCGGGCCGCCGATCTCTTCGCGTGCGAGGGCGTCGACCTCGAGAGCTTCGTCTCGCTGACCGACCTCCGGCCCGGGGCGAGCTCCGGCAGCAACCTGTGGGGGTTCGTCGACCTGGACGACCAGCGGGAGTACGCCGTGATGGGCGTCAGCAACGGCACCGCGGTCGTCGAGGTGACCGATCCTGCACACCCGCGTGTAGTCGGCTCGGTTCCCGGGCCGCTCTCGGTCTGGCGCGAGGTGAAGGTGTACCAGCCGTGGAACGCGGCCGCCGGCCGCCACGACGCATACGCCTACGTGGTCAGCGAAGCCCGGACCGCGGGGTTGCAGATCCTGGACCTTTCCAACCTTCCCGCTTCGGTCTCGCTGCTCGACACCTACCGCGGATTCGACACCGCGCACACCGTCTTCGTCGCGAACGTGGACCCGGCCAGCGGGACTCCGAACGTCGCCGACCGACCGCCGGTTCTCTACATCGAGGGATCTGACCAGGCGTTCCTGTCCCTCGACATCTCCGACCCGCGGGCCCCGCGAATCACGGGACATCTCTACAACTCGTATGTCCACGACATCTGGGCGGGCGTCTTCCGGGGAGCGCGCGCGACGGCCTGCGCCGTGCCGCACGACCCGTGCGAGGTGGTCGTCGACTGGGGAGCCGACGCCGTCCGGATCGTGGACTTCACGTCCAAGCCCAACCCGGTCATGCTCGCCGTCTTCCAGTATCCGGAGCTGGGCTACGCTCACTCCGGATGGATCTCGCGGAACGGAAACTACGTTTTCAGCTTCGACGAGCTGGACGAAGTTGACGGCACGGAGAACTCGCGGATCCGGGTCATCGACATTTCGGACCTGACTCACCCGTCGCTCGCTGCGGTCTGGACGAGCTCGACGCGCGCGATCGAGCACAACGGCTACGTCGTCGGCGACAAGCTCTACGTTTCGTACTACGAGCACGGCATGGCCGTCCTCGACGTGACGACGCCGACGGCGCCCCGGGAGACCGGGTTCTTCGACACGTTCCCCGCCGACGAGGACGCCGCGTTTCACGGCGCCTGGGGCGTCTATCCGTTCCTGCCGAGCGGGACGCTTCTCGTCAGCAGCATCGACGGCGCCGGCGGCCTCTTCGTGCTGCGCGAATCCGTCGCCTCCGCGGTCCCCCCCGGCGGCCCGCGTGGGCCTGTCGTGAGGGTCCCGCCCCGCTCGCGCGCCACGCGGCGAGTCTCGGTTTCCCGTTGACGCCGCCCTCCGCCATTCCTTAGACTTCCTCTCTTTTCAAAACGTTTCCGGGCCGACGTAGCTCAGCTGGTAGAGCAGCGGTTTCGTAAACCGCAGGTCGTCGGTTCAAGTCCGACCGTCGGCTCCAGATTCCTCACGGGCACCGAATCCGGGAAGGAGAGGCAGTACGAATAACCCGGGATTTTGGACTTTCGTCCGTTTTGGACATAATCCGCCCCGCGGATGAACCTCAAGACAACGGATGACGGCCGGGTCACCATCCTGACCCTCGATGGCGACCTCGTGATCGGCGAGCCCGAGTCGGCCTTCAAGAGGACGGTCACTCGTCTGATCGAGGAAGGGAAGGTCAACCTTCTCGTCGACCTGAAGGGCGTGGGTTTTCTGGACAGCTCCGGGCTGGGTGCGCTCGTGCGCGCGCTCACGAGCGCCCAGAAGGAAGGGGGTCAGACGAAGCTTCTTCACGTCGGCCCCCAGATCCGGAAGCTGCTCGAGATGACAAAGCTCGACTCGGTGTTCGAGCTTCACGACGACCAGGAAACCGCCGTCTCCAGCTTCTAGTCGGAAATCATGGCCGACGATCCGGCGGATCGCAGGAAACTCGACGCGGACGCCGAAGCGTCAGCGCTCGCCGAGCTCGCGCTCTGTGAGAACCTTTCTCAGACATCGGCGTGGGCGGCCAAGTGGAGCACCGAGCTCGCGCGGGCAGACGCCGCGCTCCTCTGGGCGCCCGACACCGTCAGCCCGATCTTCCTCTGCATCGGGACCTACGGGAAGGGATCCGAAAAGCTCCTGCGCCGTTCGATCCCCCGCAACGAGGGTTTCCTCCGCGACCTTCTGAGGGACAAGAGAGCCGCGGCCCTGGATCGCTCCGACTACGGCGACTCGAAGGACCCGCTCTTGAAGAACATCCCTCCGGATTTCGAGTCGGCCGTCTTCATCCCGCTCGAGGCCGAGGGCATCGTCGTGGGCGTCCTGACGCTGCTCTTTCGGAAGACCGCGAACACGATGGACACCCTCACGCGGGTCAAGGGATTCGTGCACCACGCGGCTCCCGCGCTCTCCCGCGCGCTCCGCGCGGAGCGCAAGACAGTCGGCATGCTGCGCGCGATCGAGCGGCTCACCAACCTCTACGACCTGTCCAAGGCGTTCGGCTCGACCATCGACCTGACCGAGCTGGAAACGATCATCGTCCGGAAGGCCGTCGACTTCGGCGTCGCGGAAGCCGCGTCGCTCTGGTTTTTCGACCCGGAGTCCTCCGAGGTCATCCTGGCGGGAACGGCGATCAACGAGAACTACGAGGTCGAAAATCCTCCGGACGCCGTCGGAAGCTCGGTCGTCGGAGACGTGCTCGCCGATCGGAGGATCCGCCGCACCCTCGTCTCTCCGGGAGACGCCGCGGCCACCGAGACCGAGGGTTTCGCGATCCGATCCCTCCTCGCGTTTCCCCTGCTCGAGGACGAAAGGCTCGTCGGCGTGCTCGTGCTCGCCAACAAGCGGGGGCGCTACCCCGAATTCACGGAGGAAGACCAGGAGCTCCTCCAGGATCTGAGCCGCCAGGCGGTTCGGGCCATCCGCAACGCCCGCCAGTACGAGGCCGAGAAGAAGGTCGAAGAGCTCGACGCGCTCCTGACGGTGAGCCGCGAGATCACCGCGACCCTCGACCTCGACAAGGTGATGCAGAAAATCGTCAACGCGACCGCGGCCATCGCGACCTACGACCAGTGCGCTATCGCGATTCTCGACCACGGAAAGCTGAAGCTCGGGGCGGTCTCGGGCGTCGTGAAGCTCGACCGCGGAGACCCGAAGCTGAAGGCCACCGAGGAAATCCTGGAGTGGGTCTATTTCGGCGGAACGAACCTGACGGTAATGCAGGATCCGGACGGGAAGATCCACGCGGACCGGCCGGAGACCGAGGAGAAGTTCCGGACCTATTTCGAGGCGACCGGTTTCCGCTCCTTCCACGCTCTCCTGCTGAACGACGAGGAAGGCAAGCTCGGGGTGCTCTCCTTCCAGAGCCGCAAGCCGGTCGCGTTCGACTCCGGGACCCTCGATCTGCTGGCGATCCTGGTCAACCAGGCGACCGTGGCCGTCCGCAACGCCCAGCTGTACAAGCAGGTGGAGATCCCCGGTTTCCTGAGGCCATTCGCGGACCGGCGCGCCGGGTTTCTCAAGATTCCGCGGAAGCGGAGACTGGCCGTGGGGATCGGGGTCGTCGCCGCCCTCCTCCTGCTCTTCCTCATTCCCTTTCCGCTGAGGGTGGAGGGCCCGGCGCGGGTCGTCCCCGGACGGAGAGGGACCGTAACCGCCGGAGTCGACGGCGTTCTGCGGTCGGTGAATCACCGCGAGGGGGACATCGTTGCGCCGGGGGACGTCATCGCCACGCTCGAGCCGGGCGTCTACCAGGCGTCGCTCGCCGACGCGCAGGCGGAGTATCAGATCGCGGAAAGCGAGGTCGCCCGTTCCCGCGAGGCCGGCGACTCCGGGGCAATGTTCGAGGCATCCTCGAAGAGAGACGAGTTGAAAGCCCGGATCGCGATGGAAGAGAACCGGTTCGCGAACACGAGCCTGAAGGCGCCGGTGGGCGGAGTCATCGTGACGCCGCGCATCGAGGAGCGCGTCGGACAGTTCCTGAAGCAGGGAACGGAGCTCTGCGTCGTCGCCGACACCGCCAACATCTTCGCGGAGGTCGCCGTTCCGGAGGTCGAAGCCGGCCGGCTGCAGGTCGGGGAATCCGTCGCCTTCAAGCTCAATCCGTTCCCCACGCGGACCTTCCACGGGGTGATCACGCGAGTGGGAACCCACGTTCGGGACGACGGGAAAGACCGGTTCCTGGTCTGCGAGGCGAAGGCGGACAATCCGGGCGGACTCCTGAAGACGGGAATGCTCGGCAAGGCCAAGGTCTCGACGGGCTACGTGCCGGTCGCGACCGCGATTCTCCGGAAGCCGTTCCGTTACGTCTGGAACAGGCTCTGGCCGCTTCTCCCTTGAGCTCCGTCCCCGGCTCCCGAAGATTTCTCGCCGCCGCCCGCCCGGAAGACGCCGGGAAAGCTCTCGCCGCCCGTCACGGTCCCGCGAGCGAGCGCCCCGCGCTCCGCCAGGATCTCGGGATCCTCCGGCAGGTTCAGCTCGGAGACGTGAACTGGATCATCAAGAACCCGGGGACCCGCAAGTATCACCAGTTCAAGAACTGGCAGTGGCAGATCATCCGCCTCTTCGACGGGCGTCGCACCCGCGAGCAGATCCGCGACCAGATCTCGCGGCTCTCGGGGGGCCAGGAAGTGAAGCTGGATCTGGTGCTCGAGTACGAGGAGTTCCTCCGCCGGCTCGAGCTCATCGAGGAATCCGTGGCCGAGAGAAACCTCGGCCTCCTCGACAAGTTCAACGCCTTCCGTCATCAGAAGGCCGAGGAGAAGGCCGAGGGTTTCAACATCTTCTTCATCATGTTTCACGTCGTCGACCCGGACCGGTTCCTCACCCGGACCGTGAAGTACGTCCGGTGGATCTGGTCCCGGCCCATGGTGATCGCGACGGTCATCGCGTCACTCTGGACGCTCGGGGTCTTCGTCAACGACTGGGACGCGATCTTCACGGGCACGATGAACCTCTACCACTTCTTCGGGAAGCCGTTCTGGCAGGTCGTTCAGTTCTTCACGATCCTCTGCATCGTCGGGACGATTCACGAGTTCGCCCACGCCTACGCGACGAAGGTGTACGGCGGGGAGTGCCACGACATCGGGTTCGCGCTCTTCTATTTCACCCCCGCGTTCTACTGCGACACGTCGGACACCTTCATGTTCAAGAACCGGCTGCACCGGCTCTGGGTGACCATAGCCGGGATCTACGCGGAGCTCGCCATCGCCTGCATCGCCACCATGGTCTGGGTGGCCAGCTACCCCGACACGATCCTGCACGAGGCGGCTTACAAGACGATGCTCTTCACCGGGCTTTCCGCGGTGCTCTTCAACATCAACCCGCTGATCAAGGTCGACGGCTACTACGCGCTGTCGAGCCTGCTGCAGATCCCGGATCTCCGCGAGACCGCGTGGAAGACCGTGGGGTCGTGGTTTCAGAGAACCGTCCTCCGGCTCCCTGTGGAGGTGCCGCCGGCGACCCGGCGCCGACGCATCATCTTCTGGGTCTACGGGCTCGCCTCGATGGCGTACACCGCGACCATCATGTTCTTCATCTATACGATCTTCCGGAACTTCTACTTCCGCTACTTCCCCGACTTCGGGGTGGTGTTCCTGGTGCTCACGCTCGGTTATGTCTTCAAGAAAAAGGTCAGAACGACGAAGCGGGTGGGCAAACTGTTCTACCTCGACAAGAAGGAGTGGTTCATGTCTCCTCGCAGCCGCCTTCCTCTGGCGATCGCGGGCGCGGTGCTCCTCCTCGTGCTCGGAATTCCGTGGTCCCACCGGAAGATAACGGGCACCACGAATCTGAAGCCCGTAAAGCTAGCCCGCGTCCAGGCGTCCGAAAACGGGATCGTCGCGGAGACCTTCGTTCACGAGGGCGACTCCGTCGCCGCCGGACAGCCGCTTTTCCGTCTGGGCAGCTCCGCGGTCGCCGAGAACGCGGTGCTCCACCGGTCCGAACGGGAGCGCATGATCAAGAAGTCGAGCGAGGGCCGCGCCGCCGGCAATGCCACCCTCGTTTACCAGTCGGAGCAGATGGCGGCATCCGAGGATGCCGCCCTGAAGAATGCGGAGGCGCGTGAGACATACCTCGTCGTTCGCAGCCCGATCGCGGGCCGGGTCCTGACGCCCCATGTCGAGGACGTGCTCGGTCGCCACGTGACCGTCGGGATGACGCTCGCGGAGGTCGGGGATGTCCACAACCTGGTGGCCGAGGTTCCCGTTTCCGAACGCTTCCTGGATTACCTCCGCGTCGGCTCGCCGGTCACGGCGCTCGTCCGCACGCGCTCGACGAGGGCTACGGAGGGAGTGGTCGCGGCGATCTCTCCGGCCACCCTCGAGCAGAGGGCGACGTCGGAAGGAGTCGACGGGCCGGACCTTCCTCCCGCGACGCCCGACCGTTTCGTGGTTCTTGCGGTCTTCGACAATGCCGACGGCTCGCTCTTCCCCGGAGCCGAGGCGCGTCTCAAGATCGCCTCCCGCCGGGAGGCGTACGCGGTCCGGGCGTGGAACGTGATCTGGCGCTGGCTCGGCTCCGTCGTCTGGTAAAAAAAGCCCCGCCGAAGCGGGGCGCTTTGCAGAGTCCGGAAGCGACCCGACTACTGCTTGACGGGCCCGCCCGAAAGATCCTGCGCCGAGAGATCCTGCGCCGAGAGGTCCTGCGCCGAGAGGTCCTGGGCGGAGAGGTCCTGCGCCGAAAGATCCTGAGCGCTGATGCTCATGTCCTGGGCCGAGATGCTCATGTCCTGCGCCGAGATGCTCATGTCCTGCGCCGCGACGCTCATGTCCTGGGCGGAGAGATCCTTGGCCGCGATGCTCATGTCCTGGGCCGAGATGCTGGTGTCGTGCGCCGAGAGGTCTTGGGTTTGGATTCTCGTGTCCTGGGCCCGCAGGTCGGCCGCCTGAATCCTCGTATCCTGGGCTCTCAGATCGATTGCCGGGGTCACGGCGACGTTTTCCCCGACCTTGGACACGCGAAGCTCCTCGACCGTCTTCCCCGTGGCTGCCTTGATCTTGGATTTCTGGGCATCCGTGAGCTCAATCCGAACTTCCTTCGACATTGCGATTTCTCCTTTCGACGGATTCTTTCTATCGCAAGGTCGGGGCCAGCATGGGCGGCCCGCCCGACGGTTCGCAAACGCGGCATCCACAAGGCTTGCGATGAAGGATCGAGTCAGCGCCTTCGTCGAAGGCGATGAATTTTCGAGCGGTAGATCAATTTTTCAACCGGGGGCACTCCACCGCGGAAAAGTCCGCCCAAAACAAAAGCGCCCCGCTTTCGCAGGGCGCTTCGAGATACCCGAGGAAAACGACTACGTGGCTTTGAGGTCCTGAGCGGACAGGTCCTGAGCGGACAGATCCTGCGCCGACAGATCCTGCGCGGACAGGTCCTGAGCGGACAGGTCCTGAGCGGATAGGTCCTGAGCCGACAGGTCCTGAGCCGACAGGTCCTGCGCCGACAGGTCCTGCGCCGACAGATCCTGCGCCGAAAGGTCCTGAGCCGACAGGTCCTGAGCGGACAGATCCTGCGCCGACAGATCCTGCGCCGACAGGTCCTGCGCCGACAGGTCCTGCGCCGACAGGTCCTGAGCGCTGATGCTCATGTCCTGGGCTGAGATGCTCATGTCCTGAGCCGAGATGCTCATGTCCTGAGCCGAGATGCTCATGTCCTGCGCGCTGATGCTCATGTCCTTGGCCGAGAGCCCCGTGGCCGGGGACACCGCCAGGTTCTTGCCGAGTCTCGCCACGCGAATCTCGCCCATTTCCTTGCCGGTCGCCGACTTGATCTTGGCCTTCTGGGCCGCGGTCAGTTGAATCCGAACTTCCTTCGCCATTGAATATTCTCCTTTCGGTATGCCGCTCTTCATCGCAAAGGCGAGGCCAGCGCGGACAGGTGACCGACCGTTTCCACAACTCTCTGACCCCGTGATATTTAGCCCGGACGAGGACATCTGGAGGGGGAAACGCTGGTCGGTATCCCGGGAGAATTTTTCGGCAGGAGGATGAAATTTTCAACGCCTCGGGAGACGGATCAGAGACCGTATTTCCGGCAGAGGTACTTGATCTGATTCCCGTCGAGACCCAGCCGACGCGCCGCTTGCGCCTTGACGCCCCCGGCATCGCGAACGGCGTCCGCAAGCAGTTTGCGCTCGAACTCCTCCACGGCTTTCGCGAAGTCAAGGCTGACGGCCGGTTTTTCGGGGGGTGAGGCCCGCAATACTCGGGGCAGGTCTTCCTCGCCGATCCGATCTCCCTCCGAAAAGAGAACGAGATTCTCGACGACGTGCTCGAGCTCGCGGACGTTTCCCTTCCAGGGGTGAGCGCCAAATCGTTCGAGGACTCCGGTCGACAGCTCTTTCGGCGGCCGATGGTGCCGGGTCGAAAACTTCGAGACGAAGTGTGTCGCCAGCATCGGAATGTCATCGGGCCGGTCCCGCAGCGGCGGAATCCGAATCGGCACCGCGTTGATTCGATAGAACAGATCTTCGCGGAACGTCCCCGCCGCGACTTTCTCTTCGAGATCCTCGTTGGTCGCCGAGATCAGCCGGAAGTCCACGGCGATGCTCCGCCGTCCGCCGACTCTCTCGATCTCCCGGGACTCGAGCACGCGCAGAAGCTTCGACTGGATCGCCGCCGACAGCGTTCCGATCTCGTCTAAGAAAAGGGTCCCGCCGTGAGCGAGCTCGAAGCGGCCGGGCCGGGAAGCCACCGCGCCCGTGAAGGAGCCCTTTTCGTGACCGAAGAGCTCCGACTCGGCCAGGGACTCCGGGAGCGCGGATGCGTTGACGGCCACGAAGGGCCGGTCCCGCCGGGTGCTCCGGGCATGGATCGAGTGCGCGACGAGCTCCTTGCCGGTCCCGCTCTCGCCCGCGAGAAGAACCGTCGCGTCGGACGGGGCGACCTTTTCGATCTCGCGAAACAACCGCCGCATGCCGGCGCTCGCCCCGACGAGCTGATCGAACTGCTCGGACTCCCCCCGGGAGCGCTCGCGGAGCTCGCGGTTCTCGGCGACCAGCCTGCGCCGTTCCAGCGCGCGCTTCAGGATGATCAGGAGCTCCGCGGAATCGACGGGCTTACGGAAGAAGTCGAAGGCGCCGAGCTCGATCGACCGCAGCACGGCCTGCCGGTCCTTCTCGCCCGACATCATGACCACCGTGGCGTCGGGATTGCGCTGCCGGACGGACTTCAGCAGGTTCAGGCCCTCTTCGATCTCCCCGGACGGCGGCAGCCGGAGATCGAACAGGTAGAGGTCGGGGTCCGCGGCGCAGAGCGGCCGCGCCCGCACCGCGTCGTTCGCGCTGGACACCTCGAAGTGGCCTTTCAGGGCCCACGTGAGCTGATCGAGAAGAATCGGGTCGTCTTCGACGATCACGACCGTGCCGAGCGTTCCGGGGGCCGGCGTCAACCGGTCTCCGGCAGCGACGCCGGCGGGGGCTTCTCGACCGACGGGGCCGCGACCGAAGTGGCGGCCGCCACCGCCGGGAAAATCAGGCGGATCACGGTCCCTCCGCCCGCTCTCGTCAGGACGTTCAACTTGCCGTCGTGAAGGTGGACGAGCTGGCTCGCGGTGGCCAGGCCGAGGCCGACACCGTCGGGCTTGGTCGTCTGGAAGGGCTTGAAGAGGCGGTCCCGGACGAACTCGGGAGACATGCCCGCCCCGTTGTCGATGATCTCCACCACCACGCGCGCGCGCTTTACGCTGTCGTCCCGAAAGGTCCGGACGAGGACCCGTCCTTCGGGCGGAACCGCCTCGAGCGCGTTCTCGATCAGACTTTTCAAGGCATCGGTCAGGTAGTACGGGTCGCCCCAGACCTCGGGGATCGCGCCGAGCGCCAGCGACAGGGTCCGCTTTCCCGGGACGGCGGGCGGCACGCGCAGACCGCGGCGGGTCTCGCCTTCGGCCACCTCCCGGACGATGCCGTTCAGGTCCAGGGCGACCTTGATCAGGACCGGCTCGTCGCCCGTCGAGAAGCGGTCGACGATGCCGTCGATCCGATCCACCGTCGACCGGAGCAGCTCCTCGACGGAACGCTTGAACTCGGGGTTGCCGTAGTTCTCCTCCAGGTTGGACAGCAGGAGCTGCAAGCGGAATCCCATGTTTTTGATGTCGTGGACCAGGACGCGATCGAGTGTCGAGCGGAGGCGCCGGGAGGGTCGCGTCGGCTTCTCGTTCATACCCTCATGATCGACCGGCGTTGTTGAAGAGGACTTTCACGGCCAGGCCCGGCCGGAGGACGGACTGCGAAGCGTCGCGCTTGACCTGCACGATAACCTGGAACGTCCCGCTGGCGGCGTCCACGGTGGGGCTGATGTACTGCACGGTTCCGGTCGTTCGTGCCTTCGGAAACTTGTCCGGGACGACATCGACGCGGTCGCCCCGATGGATGCTCATCAGGCGTTCCTCGGGAAGGTAGACGCGCGCGAGCAGCGGCTCGAAGGCCGTGATCTTGAAAAGGGGGACGTTCTGGTTGTCGATCACCTTCTGGCCGACCCGGGCGAACTTCTCGGTGACGACCCCCGAAAACGGCGCGCGGATGAAGGCGTAGTCCCGGATCGCCCTCGCCTTCTCCCAGGCCGCGGAGGCCACCGCGTAGCGGGCCCGCTTCTCGTCGAGGTCCGCCTTGCTGAGGATCTTGCCGGCCGAAAGGGCCTGGGCGCGCTCCAGCTCCACCTTCGCGAGCTGCATGTCCTCCCGGGCCTCGCGGACACTCTGTTCGAACTCCTGGAGTTCGAGGGTCGCCAGGGACTGCCCTTTCTTGACGGCGCTTCCCCGGTCGACGTTGATCTTCTCGATGACCCCGGTGATTCGCGCGCTCACGGTCACCTCCTGGTCGACCATGAGGTGGGACGAGTAGACGTCGCCCTCCGGCTGCCCCGCCCCGGCGGCGAAGCCCGGGCCGAACAGGCCGATAACGAGGCCGAAAACGATGCTCTTGATCATGAGTGGCTGACGAATCGGGGCCGATGGTATCGTCAAAAAGTCACCATGTCGATTGCTCTGGCGGACGAGAAACCCGACGTCCAGTACAAGGGCGCTCGGGCCAACTTCTGCTGGCGGCTCGTCGAACCGTGGAACGAGCGGCGCCTCGCGGCCTTCCTCATGGTCAAGCATCGCCGCAACGAAACGGACTGGACGCGACGCCCCTCCCCCTTCTTCGCGTCGCTCGGGCGATCGCAGGTCGAGTGCTCGGTCCCGTGCGCCGGGCCCGATTCGGTCGAAGATCTCGAGAAGTACCTGACCGGCGAGCTGCGCGGCATTCTGGCGGGCGCCGAACGGGTCTTCGAGGAGATCGCGAACACCGGGGAGTGGGGCAAGCCGCCCGGTTCCTGACCCGATTCCGGGGCTCCCGACGGGTTTGCATATAATCCGGGGCACGGACGCACAGACATCGTGAGGGGAGCGGCCGTTCCAAGCCGTTCCGCCGGCGGGACTTAGCCGGAGGGCGGCAGAGGAGGATAAGGAATGCTCTCGGTTCCCTCTCTGCGGCTGAACCAGTTCGGGGTCAGCTTTTACGAAGCTCTGCTCTCCGGCGCGGACCTGCAGTCTCTGGTGGGATTCGAGGTCCTTTCGTTCGGTCCGGCCGCTCAGACGACCCGCGGCCAGGCGAAGCAGACCGTGAGCTCCCGGGTCAACTGGGAGATCCTGGAGAAAAGAATCTCCGCCTCCGAGCACGCCTATCAGCGGCCGATCATCCGCAAGAAGATCGACGAGCTCGTCGCGTACTACCTCCAGTGCGCCGACTCCGGGACTCTCCCCGCAATTCCCGGGAGCGTCCTCCTCGTTTCAGACCGGCGGCTCGATTTCTCCCCTTCCGGCGGCCGCGGAGATTCCGGGACGTTGAAGCTGCCGGAGGAGTCGGGGATCCTTCGCGCCTTAGACGGCCAGCATCGCCTTCTGGCGCTTCACCAGCTGGCCGAGAAGCACAACCTCAAGGACTTCCAGGTTCCCGCGGTCGTCTTCGACAACCTCACGGCGGACCAGGTCGTGGAGCTCTTCGTCACCATCAACAGCAAGCACACAAAGCTGAATCCGTCCCACCTGATCTCGCTGTCGGGCCGCCGCCTCTACCGCGATGAAAACCTGGCCGCCGCCCACGACGTGATCCGGACGCTCAACGAGGACGAGGGCTCGCCGCTGCGCGGTCAGATCAAGGTCCTCGGCATCGGGCGCGGCAGCGTGACCCAGGCTTCTCTCGCCGACGAGCTCCGCGACGTGTTCGCCGCGATGGACGCCGCGGGCGGGCGGGTTTCGCGCGAGTTTCGGGAGAACTCGCGCCGCTTCTTCCTCAACTACTTCAAGGCGGCGGCGCGGGCTTTCCCGACCGCGTTCCACGGCCGCAAGTACTCGGTCAAGAGCTCCCCGGCTCTGCGCGCGTTCATCCGGATCGTCCCCTACGTCATCTCCATGATCCGCAAGCGCGGCGGCGACGTCTGGTCCGCGGGAGAGCTCGACGCGGCGCTCCGGCCGTGGGCGGAGTCCATCGGCGACAAGCGTTTCGAGACGGAGGGTCTGTGGCGCGAAAAGATGACCGCCGGCAAGCGGTCTGCGGTCGAGATCCTGTCGCGAGAGCTGCGCCAGGGACTGAACGCCTGAGCCCGGGCCAAACCTCTAAGGCCGGAAAACGTAAAAAGAGTCAGGGAGCTTAGAAATACATGGCAGCAATCAGCGGCTGTTTCCTCTTCCTGGTCCTCATCGCGGTCTTCGTTGCGATCTGGGCGATCTGGCGTTACAACAACCTCGTCTCGCTCAAGTACCAGGCGGGGAACGCCTGGAAGCAGATCGACGTTCAGCTGAAGCGCCGCCACGACCTCATCCCGAACCTGATCGCCGCGGTCAGGGGAGAGATGCAGTTCGAGCAGGACACGCTCGAGAAGGTGATCGCCGCCCGAAACAGCGCCGTCGCGGCGCGCGGCGTGGCGGAAACGGCCGAGAAGGAGAACGCGCTCACCCAGACGCTGTCCCGGCTCTTCGCCCTCGCCGAGAACTACCCGGCCCTGAAGGCGAACGAGAGCGTCCGGACGCTCATGGAGGAGCTCACGTCGACCGAGAACAAGGTCGGCTTCGCGCGGCAGTACTACAACGACGTCGCGACGCGCTTCAACACGGCTCAGAACGTCTTCCCCGACAACCTCATCGCCCAGGCATTCAAGTTCCAGCCGGTGGAGCTCTACGAGATCAGCGAACCCGCGGAGCGCGAGGTGCCGAAGGTGGATTTGAACATCCGGCCGCAGTAGTACCGGGCGGCCGAGGTCCGCGACCTTGAACGGCACCAATCTCTTCGAGCAGCAGAAGCGGAACCTGCGCCGCACGGCCGTCATTCTGACCGGCTTCGTGGCGTTTCTGGTCTTCCTCGGGATCGGCGCCGACTTCTTTCTCTATGGTTCCGGCGCGGGACCCGGCTTTCCCATCGCCACGCTCGGCGCGCTGCTCTTCGGCGCCGGCTCCTCCCTCTGGGCGCTGAAGGCCGGGGATCGTGCGGTGCTCGACTCCGCGAACGCCGTTCCGGTCGACGCCGCGGACCCGAGGCAGCGCGTCCTCGACAACGTGGTGGAGGAGATGGCGATCGCCGGCGGGATCCCGAAGCCCGCGGTCTACGTCATTCCCGATTCCGACCCCAATGCATTCGCCACCGGCAGCGGACCGGAACGCTCTTCGGTTGCCGTGACGGCCGGCCTTCTCGACGCCCTCGACCGGGAGGAGCTCCAGGCGGTCGTCTCCCACGAAATGGCGCACGTGAAGAACTACGACGTCCGCCTCATGACCGTCGTGGCGGCACTCGTCGGCTCCGTCCTTCTCATCTCGGACTGGGGACGGCGCGGCATCGGCTGGGGCGGCGGCCGGCGCCGCTCGAGTCGTAGCGGAGGAGGCGGCGGGGTCCTCCTCCTCGTCTTCTTCGTCCTGTGGATGCTCTCCCTCATCCTCGCGCCTCTGATTGCGCGCCTGGTCGCCATGGCGGTCTCCCGCGAGCGCGAGTACCTGGCGGACGCCTCGGGCTCGGAGCTCACGCGCAATCCGCTCGCGCTGGCGTCGGCGCTCGAGAAGATCGACGCCGCCGTGGCGCCGACGCCCTCCATCAAGCAGGGCGTGGCTCACCTCTGCATCGCGGATCCGCGGGGGCGGACGGTCAACGAGCGGGAAGGGGGACTCGCCGCGCTCTTCGCGACCCACCCCCCGACTGCGAAAAGAATCGCGATTCTCAGGGAGATGGCGTACCGCGGGTAACCCTCCCGCCGACCGATTCCGGTTCTCGGTCTCCGAAGGCCGCGGCGACGGCGGCCGCCGGTGTCGAGACGAACGCGATCGATCGCCCGAGAGACTCCGCGCCCGGACCCGCCGCCTCGTTGACCGCCAGGGCGGCGGCGCGGCGCCAGAACGTTCCGAGAAACACGAGCGGACGCGGCGGCACCAGACCCTTGGCGATCGACTCGGAGATCCACGCGATCTCGAGCAGCGTACCGAGCCCTCTCGGCAGGAAGATCGCAGCCGACGACTCGTCTCGAAGGCGGCGGAGCCGCCCCGACAAGTCGGCCTCGCGCGCGACCTCGGACACCCAGCGATTGGGGTCCCCTCCGCCCACGAGCACGCCGAGGACGGGGCCTCCCGATTCCGCGGCGCCGCGGCTCACGGCTTCCATGACCCCGCCGGAGCCGCCGCACACGATTCGCCCGCCGCGCCGCGCGATCGTCCGGCCGATCTCGACGGCGTGCAAATAGTCGAGGCTGTCTTCCGCAGCCCGGCTGGAGCCGAGGACGGCGATCGAGAACAACCTCGGGATCAGTCCAGATCGATGTCGCGGATCGGCTTGGAGGTGTCCGACTTCGCCTTTTCGAAGAGCTCCTCGAACTTCCGGTTGAGGACGTCCTTCTTGGACTTCTCCGCCTCGACCGACGCCGCGAACTTCTTCTCCCGCTCGGCGTCGTGCGTCTTCAAGGCGCCCACCGCGTCGTCCACCGATTCGAACTTCCGAACGACTTTCGGAGCCTCGTGAGCGATGATCGCTTTCAGCTCCGGATCGACCTTCAGCCGGGCGCCGCAGCAGGGACAGGGAAGCTCGAAGTCCACGGGGGAAGTCTAACGCTCGGACGGTTCAGATCCCGGACCACCGCTTCCGGTCGCGCTCCACGCGCTGGTTGCGCCGGTCGGGGCGACCCGGTGCGCGGGAGGGAGCGAGGATCCTCTCGAGCCGGCGCGCCTCGATCTCCTCGGGCGAGAGAGGCGGCGTCGTGTCCTCGTAGAGGGCCCGGGCCTGCGCGCGGGGAATCGATCGTTCCGCAAGTCCCTTGACCACCAGGGAGCGGCGGCGGGCTCCCCCGGTCGTGATCTCGAGTGCGTCCCCCGGCTTGATCTCGCGGTGGGGCTTGGCCCGCGCCCCGTTGACGTCGACTTTCCCCCCCTCGCACGCCGCCTTGGCGCGGGAACGGGTGGGGAAGATGCAGGCCACATGAAGCCAAACATCGAGGCGGACAGAGGTTAGCGTGCCGGAGACTTCCAGGCTGGCGGCCCGGGAACCTGCGTCAGGAGGCGCGCTGTTCGTCTTCCGAGCCGTTGGCGGTCCCCCCGGACACGGTCCCGCTGGAGCGGGGGCGGGCCTCGACCCACCGCCGGAAAGCCCCCTCCGGCTCGGCGGGGTCGGGCGCCGGCCGTCCGATGAAGTATCCCTGCGCGGCGACGACCCCGGAGGCGGCGCAGACCTCGAGATCTTCGGCGGTCTCGACTCCCTCGGCGATGAGACCGAAGGAGAAATGCCTGGCCAGCCGCCCGAGAGACTTGAGGATCGAACGGCGCCGCGGATCGCGGGCGACGCCGCGCGTGATCTCCCAGTCGACCTTCACCCACTCGGGGCGAAACGCTTCGCAACACCGGATCGTCCGGTAGGGCGAGGTGACGTCGTCGAGCGCGACCTGTGCTCCCCGCTCGCGCGCCTCGGCGGCCGCGCGGGAGAGACCGTCGAGAGACTCCACGTTCTCGCCCTCCACGAGGTCGAGGATCACCCGCGATGCGGACAGCGAAGATGCGTCGATCGCGCGCCAGAGCCGGGAAAGGCCGTCAGGCTCGACCGCGAGGAGTTGCGGGTTGACGTTGACGAACAGGCGGCTCTCCGGAGGGAGCCGATCGGCCGACTCGACGACACACGACCACGAGAGGATTTCGAACGGGCGTTCGACGCGCAGCGCGCGAGCGGCCGGGAACATTTCGGCGGAAGGATGATTCGCGGACTCGGCTCGAGCGCGGAGAAGTCCCTCGTAACCGATCACGTCCCCGGTCCGGAGGTCCGCGACCGGTTGAAACTTGGCGTAGAAGTCGCCGTGACGCAGCAGGTCCGCCAGCCAGAGAGAACGCACTTCCGTCCGCGCGCGGGGAAGCGGGGTCAGGTTGCCGAGCGAGTCCCACTTCGTCAGTCCGGGGTCGTCGGGAGCGACGCGGACCCGGTCCGCGAGAGGCCCCAGGCGATCGTGAAGATTTTCCAGAAAGACTTCGGCGTCGCTTTCGAGGAGCAGGCGGCGCGCGCGACCGTAGACCTGGGCCCGCACCCATCGCCGGCCGAATGCCTGGGCCACCGCTCTCTCCACCTCGCCACCCTCGGGTCGGATGAAAAGGGCCCGCGCGTTCCGCCAGCGATCAAGCCGGCCGAGAGTCCGGCCGTCCAGAGCGCCCTCGGTATTCAATCTGTTTCGATTCTATCGCTCCCGCGAAGGTGTGCCGACTTTTTTGCGAGGCGAGCGCCGCCAGGCCGCGCGGGCGATGCCCGGATCTCAGGACACTGACAAGGAGAGTCGCCGCCGCCGGTTCAGCTCGACAAAAAGCGGCCGCCGCGCCGCCTAAGACTCGGTTTCTTCGTACTGCGCCTTCAACGTCTCGACGACCGAGGAGTCGGCGAGCGTGGTCGTGTCGCCGAGCACGCGTCCCTCCGCGATGTCGCGCAGGAGCCGGCGCATGATCTTTCCGGACCGGGTCTTGGGGAGGTCCGCGACGAAGAACAGCCGGTCGGGCTTCGCGATCGCGCCGATCTTCTTCGCGACGTGGCCGCGCAATTCTTCGACGAGTCCGTCGTCGACGGGCGTACCCTTCGTCTCTTTCAGAATGACGAATGCCGCGATCGCGGTTCCCTTGAGCTCGTCGTTGATCCCGACGACCGCGGACTCCGCCACCGCGTCGTGGTCGACCAGCGCCGACTCGACCTCCATCGTTCCGATCCGGTGCCCGGCGACGTTCATCACGTCGTCGACGCGCCCGAGCAACCAGAAGTAACCGGCCTCGTCGCGTTTCGCGCCGTCACCCGGGAAATAGACGTCGTTGCGCCACCGCGACCAGTAGGTGGTGACGTAACGATCGTCGTCGCCCCAGATGGTCCGGAGCATCGCCGGCCAGGGTCGCGTGATCGCAAGATACCCTCCACCGACTTTCACCTCGTTGCCCGCGGCATCGAGAATCGTCGCGCGAATCCCAGGGAAGGGAAAGGTCGCCGACCCCGGCCGCGTGCGCGTCAACCCCGGCAGCGGAGTGATCAGGATCATCCCGGTCTCGGTCTGCCACCACGTGTCGACGACCGGGCAGCGCCCGCCGCCGATGTTCTCCTGGTACCAGATCCACGCCTCGGGGTTGATCGGCTCCCCCACCGATCCGAGCAACCGGAGCGAGGAGAGGTCGTGCTTCTCGGGCCACTCGGTTCCCCACTTCATGAACGCGCGGATCGCGGTCGGAGCCGTGTACAGGATCGTGACGCCGTGTCGCTCGATGAGATCCCAGAAGCGGTCCCGCGCCGGCGTATCCGGAGCTCCCTCGTAGATCAGGCAGGTCGCTCCGTTCGCGAGCGGCCCGTACACGACGTAGGAGTGTCCGGTCACCCAGCCGATGTCGGCGGTGCACCAATAGATGTCCTCGTCCTTCACGTCGAAGACCCACTTCGTTGTGGCGTAGGCGCCGACGAGGTACCCGCCGGTCGTGTGCAGGATTCCCTTGGGCTTCCCGGTCGTCCCCGACGTGTAGAGGATGTAGAGCGGGTCCTCCGCGTCCATCTTTTCGGGTTGGCAGGCGGCCGACGCCCCGGCCATGAGGTCGTGCCACCACCGGTCGCGCTTGTCGTCGAAAGCGACTTCCAGGCCAGTGCGCCGGACGACGATAACTGCCTCTATCGAGGGGGTTTCCGCGAGGGCTTCGTCCGATATCTTCTTCAGCGGGACGACGTTGCCCCGCCGCCAGCCGCCGTCCGCGGTCACCAGGACTTTCGCTCCCTGATCGTTGATGCGGTCTTTGAGCGACTCCGCCGAGAACCCCCCGAAAACGACGGAGTGGATCGCGCCGATCCGCGCGCACGCGAGCATCGCGATCGGCAGCTCCGGCACCATCGGCATGTAGAGCGTGACGCGATCGCCCTTTCCCACGCCGAGAGACCGGAGAACGTTGCCGAACTTCGACACCTCGCGAAGGAGCTCGCGATAGGTCAGAGTCCGCTGATCGCCGGGCTCCCCCTCCCAGATGAGCGCCGCCTTGTTCTTGCGGGGTCCGGCGACGTGCCGGTCGAGACAGTTGACCGAGACGTTCAGCTTGCCCCCCACGAACCATTTCGCCTTCGGCGGCTTCCAGTCGAGGACGCGCTTCCACGACTTGTACCAGGCGAGCTCGCGGGCGAAGTCCTCCCAGAACTTCTCGAAGTCCCGATCCGCAGTGCGATAGATCAACGGGTCGCGAATGTTGGCCTGTTCGCGGAAAGCTTTGGGTGGAGCGAACGTCCGCTCCTCGTGGAGGAGAGCCTCGATGCCGGAACCGGGTTTCTCGGGCATGGGGGAAAGCTATCAGCTAACCGCTAAGTCGAGAGATCCCTCGGGCCCCTCGGCCCTCGGGATGACGCCGCGCGTGCGGCGCGGCGTCATTTCACGGCTCCCACCGTGAATCCGGCGATCAACCGGTCGAGGAAGAGGTTGTAGACGATCGCGACCGGAACGCTCGCGAACAGGCAGGCGGCCATGAGCGATCCCCAGTAGTAGACGTCGCCGCGGACCAGGAAGATGGGCACCCCGACGCTGACGGTCTGCTGGGACGCCGAGGAAATGAACGTCAGAGCGTAGACGAACTCCTGGAGGACCAGCGTGAACGAGAAGATCGCAACGGTCAGGATCCCCGAATACGAGATCGGAACGACGAGCTTCGCGAAGGTTCCGAACCGCGTGAGGCCGTCCACCATCGCGGCGTCCTCCAGATCCCTCGGAATCGACTTGAAGAAGCCCATGAGTAGCCACGTCGAGAACGGCACCGTAAAGGTCGGATAGACGAGCACCAGCGCCCACAGCGTGTCCTGGAGGCCGAGCGTCCCGACGACCCGGGACATCGGAATGAACAGCAGCGTCGAAGGAACCAGGTAGGTCAGGAACATCGCGATTCCCGCGCGCTCTCCCCACCGCCCGGTGAGCCGGGCGAGGCTGTAAGCCGCGGGCACCGCGAGAAGGAGGGTCACCGCCACGACGAGAAGGCCGGCCAGCGCGGTGTTGGCGAGCCACCGGCCGTAGAGCGTCTCGGAAAAGAGGAGCTTCCAGTGTTCGAGCGTCGGCGCCCGGTTGAAGAGCAGCGGGTTGTTCTTCAGATCGTAGAGATCCCCGGTCTGCTTGAAGGAGGTGACGAGCATCCAGTAGAACGGGAACGACAGAAAAAGAGCGAACAGGGTGACGACCGAAAGGTGCGTGGCCCGGAGAACGCGCGAGCGACCCGGCCTCACGTGACCTCGCTTCGCCGCGCCACCCGGAGAAGGAGCCAGGCGACCACCACGAGCAGCGGAAAGAGGAACATCGAGATCGCCGCTCCTCCCGACAGGTTCCCCCCCAGGATTCCGGTGAAGAACGCCAGGGACGGCAGGACCTGTGTCGTGTCGTAAGGGCCGCCGCGGGTCAGGATGTACACGACCGTCATGTCCGTGAAGGTGAAGATGACGCCGAAGAGCGCGGCCACCGCGACGATGGGCCGGATCATCGGAAGCGTGATCTGGAAGTGGGTGCGCCAGAAGCCGGCGCCGTCGACCGCCGCCGCCTCCGGAATGTCTTTCGGAATCGAGGTCAGGCCAGCGAGCAGGACGACCGTCGCGAACGGCAGCATCCTCCAGACGTGCACGAGGACGACGGAGGCGATCGCGAGGCCCGGCTCGCCCAGCCACATCGGCGGGTTTCGCACGAGGTGGAGCCGGACCAGGAACCAGTTGAAGACGCTGTAGATCGAGTCGAGGAGCCACTTCCACCCGATCGAGCCGAGCGAGATCGGCGCGACCCAGGGCAGCAGGACGAGAAATCGGATCACCCGCCGCGCGCGAAACGCCTCCTGGAGCGCGAGGGCGAGCACCGTCGCCCCCGCGAGAACGAGCACCTGCGAGGAGATCGTGAACACGAAGGAGTTCCGGAGCGCCCGGCGGAACGCGGGGTTGGAGAGGACGTCGGCGAAGTTGCGAAGCCCCACGAAGTGGAGATCCACGCTTCCCACCTTGACGTCGGTGACGCTGTAGAGGATGGCGAGCAGGAACGGAATACCGACGAGTCCGGCCATGAAGACGACGGCGGGCAGCAGCATCGCCGCCCCGAGCGCGCCCCCGCGTTTCACGCGCGAGCCTCGGGCCGCGCGGTCGTCCGCTTCCCGCTCACGCGGTCGAAGAACTTGAGCTCGCCCCGCCCGACGAGGAACTCGGGCGCGGAGCCGACCGCGGGAGCCGGGCGATACGCGGGCAGCCGGGAAAACGCGGTCTTCCCGGCGAGGCGTCCGCCGAGCTGACCGTAGAGGAGGCGGTCCGCGCCGAGGTACTCGACGTGATCGATGCGGAAGGGCGCTCGAAAACCAGCCGCCGGGTCGCCGTCGGCGGGCCGGAAGTGCTCCGGCCGGAACCCGATCGTGACTTCGCCATCGTCGACCAGGTTCATCGGCGGCGAGCCCAGGAAGGTGGCCACGAACGTGTCCGCCGGATCGTCGTAGACCTCGGCCGGCGTGCCGATCTGCCGGACGATTCCCCGGTCCATGACCACCACACGATCGCCCAGGGCCATGGCCTCGACCTGATCGTGCGTCACGTAGACGGTCGTGGTGCCGATGCGCCTCTGGAACTTCTGGAGCTCCTCCCGCGCCGTCGCGCGGAGCTTGGCGTCCAGGTTCGACAGAGGCTCGTCGAGGAGGAAGAGCGACGGCTCGCGCACGAGAGCGCGCGCCAGCGCGACCCGCTGCCTCTCGCCGCCGGAAAGCTCGCGCGGCCGGCGGGCGAGCAGCCCTCCGATTCCGAAGATGGAGGCAGCCCACGCCACTTTCGCGCGGTGGTCGGCCCTCGGGACCCCCTGGGCCTTCAGCGGGAACGCGATGTTCTGGAACACGGTCAGGTGGGGATAGAGGGCGTAGCTCTGGAAGACCATCGCGATCCGGCGCTCTCGCGGCGAGAGCCGGTTCACCACGGCGCCCCCGATGCGGATTTCGCCGGACGTCGGCTCCTCGAGACCCGCGATCATCCTCAGCACGGTCGTCTTCCCGGAACCGGAGGGTCCGAGCAGGACGAGGAACTCCCCCTCCCGGCTCTCGATGTCCACCCGGTCGACGGCGGGCGCCGCGGCGCCCGGAAATTTCTTCGTCAGCCCCCGCGTCTCGACGACGGCCATCAGGCGGCGGGTACGGGTCGGATCAGGGCCACTTCGCGAAGATCCGGCGGATCTCCTGCTCGGCGGCGCGCACCGCCTCCTCGGGACTCGACTCGTCGCGCGCCACGCGGCCGAACATCGTGGGAATCACGAAGGTATTGAAGACCTCGTCGATGGCAGCCGTCGCGAATCCGGGGTAGCCGACGTTCGTGGCCCAGTCGAGGACCGACCCGAGCACGCGATACTTGTCCGGCGGGTCGGCCTTCGGGTCGTGCGCGATCCGCTGTTCGAGGTCCGGCAGCGAAGCCGGAAAACTCGGGAAGTTGTAGGACTCACCCTCGCGGAACACGTCGGCGAAGTGGTCGACGAGATCCACCAGAAACTGCTGGGCGGCGTCCGGATTCTCCGCGAATTTCCAGACCACGTAGCAGTTCATGACGTGTTCCGCGGCAATGCGCCGCACGGGACCCCGCAGCGCAGGAGTCAGGCCGATCTTCCGCGACATCTCCGGATTTTCCCGTTCGGCCGTGCGGGTCACCGAAATCGCATTGCAGATGAACGACGCCCGCCCCGCGAGGATCATGCGGTTGTTCGACGAGGGATCCCACGTGAAGACCTCGGGCGTCATCGCCTCCTTGTAGAGGGCGCGGACGTACTTCAGCGCCTCGATCGTCTCCTTGGAGTTGATCGCGACCCGGCCGTTCTCGTCCTGCTCGGCGCCGCCGAACGACCAGAGCACCGCGCGCAACGCCATGCTCGAGTCGATCTCCTGGGAGAGCCCGACCCCGACGGGATTTCCGAATTGCTCCTTGATCTTCCGGCCGCCGGTGCGGAGGTCGTCCCACGTGTCGGGGCCTTTCGGAAAACCGACCTTCTCCCAGAGGTCGATGCGGTAGTTGCCGGGGTCCGGGACGTAGGAGTCCGAGAAGGCGAAATATTTCCCGGTCTTCGGGTTCAGCGTCGACCGCTCGGCCAGGGGAATCATCTTCCCGTACTTCTTCTGGACGCGGTCGATCACCGAGCGGTGGTCGATGACCTGCGCCTCGTAGGCGGCCGGCGGCGAGAGGAAGAGAAAGAGGTCGTGACCCTTTCGCGCCGCGACCTCCGCGGCGCCGCGGGCCGGCACTTCCGTGGACGCCATGTGGTCGACGACCACGTCCAGGGAGTTCTTCTCCCCCCACTGCTTCGTGTAGACACCGTCGAACCAGCGGTCGTAGGCGGGTATGAAGTGGCTCCACTGGAGAATCTTCAGCGTCTCGCGTCTTGCGGCGGGCTGCTTTCCGCGACGAGCGCAGGCCGCCGCCGGCAAGGTCGTCAGGGCAAGCGCGGCTCCGGCGTCCCGAACGAACTCGCGCCGTGAGAGTTTCCGCGGATTCGGGGACAGACCACGGTTTCCGGAGACGTTGTCGTCGTGCGGAAATCCCCGTCGGAAACCGTGGTCTGTCCCCATTTTTCTCGGCGCGCGAAGTCTATAATCGCGGCCGGCTCCGTCTGAGATGGAGTCGGGAGGTTTCTCTGGCGGCCCTCGAACCTGGCGAACGGTTTCCGGACATCGAGCTCGAAACGGAATCGGGCGACCGGTTCGTCCCGGGGCCCGGCGAGGCTCTCTACGGTTTCTTCAAGACCACGTGCCCGACGTCAGAGCTGACGTGGCCGTACCTCGACCGGATCCGCGAGATCGGAGCGAAGGGTCTTCGGACCTTCGCCGTGTCCCAGGACGAGCGCGCGGAAACCGCCGCCTTCAACCGGCGCCTGGGCGTTCACCTCGAAACGCTTTACGATCCTCCGCCGTGGAAGGCGTCCTCGGTCCTCGGTCTCACGAACGTGCCGACGCTGTTCCTGGTGGGAGCGAACGGGCGGATCCACGAGACGGTCGTCGGTTTTCAGAGACCGCGGCTCGAGGACCTCGCCTGGAGCGCCGCGAAACTCTCCGGGGGCCCGGCGCCTCGGCTCTTCCGGATCGGCGACAACATCCCGCTGATCGTCCCCGGGTGAGAGTCCCGCAACGCAGGCTGGTAGCCTGCCGGTGATGAGCAGCGTGTCGAAACCCGCGACCCTGGGTGCGCTCAAGGCGACCGGCTACCGGCCGCGCGGCGTCAAGGAGGAGCTCCGCGAGAACCTCCGGCAGGCGCTGACGCGCGGAGAGAACCCGTTCGAGGGGGTCCACGGGTACGAGCGAACGGTCCTGCCG
Organism: Acidobacteriota bacterium; assembly: GCA_038327245.1. Taxonomy (GTDB): domain Bacteria; phylum Acidobacteriota; class Thermoanaerobaculia; order UBA5066; family Gp7-AA6; genus Gp7-AA6. The sequence continues at coordinate 8,036 of JBBQKV010000010.1, read as the reverse complement.
TCGCTCTACAACGCGGTCCTCTCGAAGCACGACTTTCTCCTCCTGGGGTTGCGCGGGCAGGCGAAGACGCGGCTGCTCCGGCTCCTGGTCGGCCTCCTCGACGCGGAGATCCCGGCGATCGCCGGGAGCGACCTGAACGAGGATCCGTTCCGGCCGATCACGAAATACGGCCGCCGGATGCTCGCGGAGAGGGGGGACGAAACGCCGATCGCGTGGATTCCGCGGGAGGAGCGCTACCGCGAGAAGCTGGCCACGCCCGACGTGACCATCGCGGACCTGATCGGAGACGTCGACCCGATCAAGGCGGCGACCGAACGGCGTTCGTACTCGGACGAAGAAGTCATCCACTTCGGGATCATCCCGCGCACGAACCGGGGAATCTTCGCGATCAACGAGCTCCCGGATCTCCAGCCCCGCATCCAGGTCGGCCTGCTGAACATCCTGGAGGAGCGCGACCTCCAGATCCGCGGTTTCCCGGTCCGGATTCCGCTCGACATCCTGCTCGTGTTCTCCGCCAACCCCGAGGACTACACGAACCGCGGCAACATCATCACGCCGCTGAAGGACCGGATCTCGTCCCAGATCCTGACCCACTACCCCGACGACGTGAAGGTCGCGGCCCGCATCACCGCGCAGGAGGCATGGCTGGACCGGCACGACACTCCCGCCGTCGAGATCCCGGAGTTCTTCCGGGAGCTCGTCGAGCAGATCGCGTTCGCGGCCCGCGCGAGCGAGTTCGTGGACCAGTCGTCGGGAGTCTCCGCGCGCATGCCGATCTCGGCGGTCGAGATCCTCGCCTCGAACCTGGAGCGCCGCGGCCTGGTCCACCGCGAGCCGAGCGTCTTTCCGCGCCTCTGCGACCTGCCGGCCTGCCTCCCGGCCATCACCGGGAAGGTCGAGATGGTCTACGAGGGGGAGCAGCAGGGCGCGGAGGTCATCGCGAAGAAGCTGATCGCCACGGCGGTCAAGAAGCTCTTCGACGCCAGGTTCCCGCCGCCGGACTCGGGCCGCCCCACGCAGAGGCGCCGCCCGGCCGACGAGGAGGACACCGACGAGCTCTCGATGCCCCGGCGTTCGCGTTCGGTTCCGCCTCCCGAGAAAATCCATCCCCTCTACGAGCCTACGCTCGAGTGGTTCGCGGCGGGCAACAAGATCACCCTCTCCGACGACACGCCCTTCCCCGAACACCTGGCGGCTCTCGAGTCGGTGCCCGGCCTCAAGAAAGCGGTCGAGGACCACTTCGCCCCGGCGTCGCCCGAGGAGCTCGCGGTCGGCATGGAGCTCGTCCTCGAGGGGCTGACGCAGCACCTGAAGATCGCCCGCGAGGACCTGGACTCGCGGGTCTCGTACGGGGAAATGCTCAAGTTCAACCTGGTCCGCAGCAGGACGAATTGACCTCCCTGCGCGCGCGACTGCGCGCGAACGAAACCCTCCTCGGCTGCTTCCTCACCTGGCCCGTCGCAGGCGTCGCCGAGCTCGCCGCGCTCGCGGGCTTCGACTTCGTCCTCATCGACGTCGAGCACGGCTTCTTCTCGATCGAGTCGGTCGCGTCGACGATCCTCGCCTGCGACGGCGCCGGGATCGCTCCCCTGGTGCGGCCGCCCTCGGCTCTCTCTGACGAGGTCGGCCGCTACCTCGACGCAGGTGCGGCAGGGACGCTGCTGCCGCGCGTCGAGAGCGTGGCCATGGCGCGCTCCGCGATCGAGGCGCTCAAGTTCGCGCCTCTTGGCCGCCGCGGACTGGGCGGCGTCCGCGCGAACCGCTACGCGACCGAGCCCCTCGCCGACTTCGTCACCCGGGCGAACGAGGAGACACTCGTCGCCGTTCAGATCGAGCGCGAGAGAGCGCTCGCGGAGCTTCCCGGCCTCGCGGACGAGCCCGCGGTGGATGTCCTCTTCGTGGGTCCCAACGACCTCTCCCAGGCGCTCGGGGAGCCGGGACAGACGACGTCGGAGCGCTTTCGCGCGGCGCTCGCGCGCGTCGCCTCGGAGGCCGCCCGCGCCCGGAAGGCCGCCGGGATCATGGTCGGACGCCGCGAGGACATCCCCCGCCTTTCCGAGCTGGGCTACCGGATTTTCACGACCAGCGACCGAGCGCTCTTCCTGGAGTCGGGGCGGGCGTGGAGGGACGCGGCCGGATCCCACTCGACCCTCTGAGCCGCTCGGAGAGAGAATAGGGATCGGACATGGCCCACTCGCTCGATCCGACGGCCGAGCTTCTCCACTCACGACTCCGCCGAGCCGTCGACCTCCTCTGGCGCGAGACCGTGCTCCGCCGCCAGGCGAGACTCGACGAGCGCGAGCGGCGCCGCTCGGTGAGGCGGTCGAAGAACCTGCAGAAGATCGTTCGGCGAGCCCTCGCCGACTACCACCGCATCGAGGTGCAGCGGCACGACTCGGCGCCCAAAGGCCCCCGGTAGCTCGGGAATCCGTGACGTGGCTTCCCCGCTACGGATCCTCGTGGGAGTCGACTTCTCGCCGCAGTCTCGCGCTGCGCTGCGGGCCGCGCGAGACCTCGTCAAGCGGACCGGCGGAGAGCTGACCCTCGCCCACGTGCGGCCGGTCTCCGACATCCGCACCGCCGTCGTCGAGGAACGCGGCGACCTGCTCCGCCGTCCTCCCGGCGGTCTCGCCAAAGCCATCTCCGCGCACTTCGAAGAACGGTTCGGAAAATTCGCGGGTCATCGGAAGAACGAGTCCTTCCGGGTGATTCGCAGCGACCCGGCTCCGGGGCTCTGCCGGGAAGCCGCCCGAGGCTATGACCTGCTCGTCCTGGGGACCCGAGGACGCGGCCTCGCGACCGAGTTCCTCCTCGGAAGCACGGTCCAGGAGGCGGTCCACCGTTCCCCGATTCCAGTCGTCGTCGTCCCGACGCGCCGCGGCTCCTGATCCCGAAGAACTCCGCGTCGCGGCCAACTTCGAACCGAAAGAGATCTCCTGCCTGCGTCAGTAGGGACATTCCTTCGGATCATCCGCGCCCGGCGTCGGAAGGGCCCCGGCTAGCCCGACTCGGACGGAGACGCGGACGGAGACGCGGCCGTAGAATCGCGACGGCGTGCGCTACCGGTACGGCGACTACCCCGTCGATCTCCTCCGGCAGCTCCTCAACTACCAGGAGCTGACGAAGCTCTTTCTCCAGCTCGTGCTGCAGACCGGCGGCGACGTCGAAGAGGCGCTCACGTGGATGAAATACCTCCAGGAGCGCGGGATGATCGACCCCTCGATCGACCTCGACGAGTTCCGGAAGGAGCTCGAGAAGAACGAGGTCGTCGAGGAGCGGGACGGGAAGCTCGCGCTCTCCGCCGCCGGCGAGCGCCAGATCCGCCGCTCCGCGCTGGAAGAGATCTTCACCTCGCTGACGAAGTCGGGATCGGGATACCACGCAATCCCCCGCGCGGGAGCGGGCGGCGAGCTCCTTCCGGAGACGCGGCCGTACGAGTTCGGCGACAACCCGACCGCGATCGACGGCGTGCGCACGATCGGTAACGCCGTGCGGCGCGATGCGGACGACATTGCTCTCAAGCCGGAGGACTTCGAGGTGCACGAGGAGGAGCACCTGACCTCCTGTGCGACGGTGCTCGCGATCGACATCTCCCACTCGATGATTCTGTATGGCGAGGACCGCTTTACGCCCGCGAAGAAGGTCGCGCTGGCTCTCGTGGAATTGATCCAGTCGAAGTACCCGAAGGACTCGATCGAGGTGATCCTGTTCGGAGACGACGCGAAACGCGTTCCGATCTCGGAAATCTCCAAGACGCAGGTTGGCCCGTTCCATACCAACACCAAGGCGGGGCTCGCGCTCGCCCGGAAGCTTCTCGTCCACCGGAAGAACCCGAACAAGCAGATCTTCCTGATCACCGACGGAAAGCCCTCGGCGATCTGGGACCGCGGACGGCTTTACAAGAATCCGTTCGGGCTGGATCTCAAGATCGTGAACCGCACGCTGGAAGAGGCAGACGCCTGCCGGCGCGACGGGATCACGATCACCACCTTCATGATCGCGACGGACTCCTACCTGGTGGCGTTCGTCGACAAGCTCACGAAGATCAACCGGGGCCGGGCCTACTACGCCTCGCCGTACAACCTCGCCGAGTTTCTCTTCACCGACTACATCCGGAACCGCAAGAAGTTCGTCCATTGACGGCCGCGGCGTGGATCGGGGTCGGCGCGGTGGCGCTGGTCGCGATCCTCTTTGCCTTTCCCCGGCTGCTCGTCGTCCGCGCGCAGGATCGCCTCGCGAAGGAAACGATGTTCCGGGACGGAAAGTCCCTGAAGCTCCTGACCCGGGCGGACCTCGTCGTCGGCCGCTACCGGCGGATCCCGGGTTTGCTCCTGTGGCGGGACGACGTCCTCGCCTTCCAGGGGATCGAGGGCCATTCGCTCAGCCTTCCGCCATCTCAGATCCAGAAGATCGTCACCGCAGACCGCCTGGCAAAGGGCCGGCTCCTCCTGAAACTCGAGGTCCTGCGGCTGACCGACCAGGCCGGCGGAGAGCTGGAATTCGTTCTCGCGAAGGACACGGCCAACGCGTGGAGGAGTCTTCTCGGGGAGTGGGCCGGGCGACAGGGCGCCGAGGCGGCGGCGCGCGACTCCCCCGACGTCGTCACTCGCGGCTAAGATAGTTCTCCCGTGTTACTCCGATTCCTTCGCCTCGCGGCGCTCGTCCTGGTTGCCGTTCCCGTCCTCGCCGCGCCCCGAAAACCGCCGCCCGCCTCCCGTTCCCGCGTCCGCATCTCTCTGCCCGCGAAGTCCCGGGGATATCCCCCGATCGTTCTGGGAGAACCGGTCGGACGTTTCCACGGCGAGCCGATCTCGCTCGACTTGAAGGACGCGGATCTCCGCGACGTGCTCTTGACGTTCTCGAAGCTCGCGCGCCTGAACATGGTGATCGATCCGGACGTGCGCGGCTCGGTGACCGTGCGCCTCGAAAACGTGCCGTGGGACCAGGCGCTCGAGGTGATCCTGAAGAGCAACGGGCTCGGCTACGTTCTGGAGGGAAGCATGGTCCGGGTCGGCACTCCCGCCAGGCTTTAGCGACTCCGGTTATCATCGAAACCGACAAACACCCCTGCTGTGGGGTAGTTGAATTGGTACAACGTCCGGCTGTTAACCGGAAGGTTGAAGGTTCGATTCCTTCCCCCACAGCCAATACCCCGGTGATAGGCTCCGATACATCGCATCACCCCCCATTCGCCGAAGTGCGCCGTCGCTCGACGGCAAGGAGAAGTCGATGAAAACCACGCTCGTCGCGGCTGCTGCTCTCCTGCTCGTTGTTTCCGCCAGCCTGGCCCAGTCGCCTCCCAAGCCCGCTCCCGAGATGGCGAACTTGAAGTATTTCGCGGGCACGTGGAGCTGCTCGGGTGAGTCGCCGGCCGGACCGTTCGGCCCCGCTCACAAGACGCAGAGCACGCTCAGTCTGAAATCGGACCTGGACGGCTTCTGGTACGACGGAATGATGACCGAGATGAAGACGGCCTCGAACACCCACCCGGTGAGGGGCAAGATCCACCTCGGCTACGACGCGACGGCCAAGCAGTCCGTGCAGTTGTGGGTGGACAACTTCGGGAGCTGGGCGACCGAGATGTCGCCGGGGTGGCAGGGCGACACGCTGGTCTGGACCGGCGACCAGATGGTGATGGGCGAGAAGGCCACTGCTCGCGACACGTTGGTCAAGAAGAGCGATACCGAGTACACGCACAAATTCGAGCTGAACATGAAGGGCCAGTGGAGTCCCATTGTCGACGAGACCTGCAAAAAGGCGGGGATGGCAAAGAAGTAGTCGCCGTTTCCCGACCTCAAGCCCTCCCCGGAAGAAACGGGATCACGCGGTCCACGATTCCGGCCGGAAGAGTATTCAGCGCGTCGAGGATCTCTTTCGGCCGGTAACGCATCGAGAAGTGCGTCAGGACGATCGCCTCGTTCTGAAAGAGCGACGCCCGCTCGGCGATGTCGTCTAAGTGGATGTGGTCGTACTTCCGCGCGCGCTCGCGGTCGTTCTCTCCCAGGAACGAGCACTCGATGAGCAGCACCCGCGCGCGGAAGAGCTCCGGTGCCGCGTCGAAGATCGCGGGCGCGCAGTCGCCGGGATAGGCCAGCAGCGGAATTTCCTCGCGGCGGGCGACCTCGCCACCGCCCTCCCGGAACGCCACGATCTCCTCCTCCGAACGCCCGATCAGGTCGTCGATCAGCTTCTTCCGCACTTCCGAGAACAGGTAGCCGACCGTGGGAACCCGGTGACGCCCGGGGAGAAAGGTCACGGCGAGGTCGTTCCGAAGGTCCACGCTCTCGCCCGGAACCGCCGGCATCACGTGGACGCCGTAGTCCACGTTTTCGAGCCGCTCGGAGATCGCCAGCCACGCTTCCAGGTCCGGCGCGGCCTCCTCCGGGGCGAACACGCGGGCCGGCGGCAGGCCCGTCAGGCGGCGCCGCGAAGCGTGGTGCGCCAGCCCGGCGGCATGGTCGAGGTGGCCGTGCGTGAGACAGACCGTGGCGTAGCCGAGCACGTCGTCCGGCGCGCGGCCGAACTCGAGCAGGCACCGGAACGCCGGGACCTTGTAGAAGGACTCGTGGCCGGCGATGGAGACCCCTTCGATTTCGAGCCCCGCGGCGTGAACCGTCACGCGGCCGCGCCCCTCCGGATAGTCGCCCGCCATCGCGCGGCGAGACTAACCTAAGGAGCGTGCTCGTCGACCTCTTCGACTACGACCTCCCGGCGGACCGCATCGCCCAGGAGCCGCGGCCGCGCGGAACGAGCCGGCTCCTGGCGCTCGATCGCGCGACCGGCGCCATCGCTCATCGCCGGTTTTCGGAGTTTCCGGATCTTCTCCGGCCGGGCGACCTCCTGGTCCGGAACGACGTGCGCGTCCGGAACACCCGCCTCTACGGCCGCGACGAAAAGGACCGGATCGTCGAGATCTTTCTCCTGTCCCCACTCGACACCGAGCGGCGAACGTGGCGCGCGCTGGCAAAACCGGGCCGGCGGGCCCGGCGCGACGGGACGATCCGATTCGGCGCCGTGACGGCCACGGTCCGGGAAGTCGACGACGAGTCGCGGCGCGTGGTCGGTTTCGACCGCCCCGTGGACGAAGAGCTCCTCGGACGGATCGGCCACGTTCCGCTGCCGCCGTACATTCGGCGGGAAGCGGGGGCCGAGGATCGGAAGGAGGACCGGGACGGATACCAGACCGTCTACGCGCGGGAGCCGCTCGCCGTCGCCGCTCCGACCGCCGGCCTCCACTTCACGGAGGAGACGTTCGAAGAGCTCGCCGCGCGCGGCATCGAGGTCGGCGACCTCACGCTCGCCGTGGGTGCCGCCACGTTCAAGCCGGTCCGTGCGCTCGAGACGTCCCGCCACCGCCTCGAAGCGGAAGAAGTGCTCCTGCCGGCGACGACCATTCGGCGGCTGCGCGCGCAGCGGGAAAGCGGTCGAAGGATCGTGGCTGTCGGAACGACCGTAACCCGCGCGCTCGAGGCCTGGGCGCGGCTGCCGGAGAGCGGGGCCGAAGGGGATCTCCGCTTCTCGACGGATCTCTTCATCACGCCGGGCTTCGAGTTCCGCGTCGTCGGCGCCCTGCTCACGAACTTTCACCTGCCGCGGTCGACGCTTCTCATGCTGGTCTCGGCGTTCGCGGGGCGAGAGAACGTGCTGCGGGCCTACGAAGAGGCAATCCGGCTCGGCTACCTCTTCTACTCGTTCGGCGACGCGATGCTGATCGCCTGACGAACCGCGGCGGTGTGCGCCGGCGTCGTCCCGCAGCAGCCGCCGACCATCCGGGCGCCCGCCTCCATCCAGCCGCGGGCGAGCTCCGCATATCTCTCGGGTGAGAGCTCCTCCGTAAACGCCCAGCCCCGGTCGTCGGCGGGAAGCCCCAGGTTCCCGTACGCCGCGAGAGGGACGCCTGGCGCCGCCGCCGCGAGGCGGCCGAGATCGGCTCCGAGCTTTCCGGCCGGCACGCAGTTGATCGAGAGGACGTCCGGGTTCGAGTCGCCCGGCGCGAGCGCCCGCACCGCGTTCTCGATCGTCTCTCCCGACAGAAG
>JBBQKV010000009.1:0-38224 GCA_038327245.1 Acidobacteriota bacterium | reverse complement strand
GGACGACGCCGAGCGGCTGTCTCTTCCGGACGGAGCGTCGATCCGCCTGGTGTCCGACTCCGGCGAGTTCCGCGGGTTCGTAAAGGTGGCGCCGATCAAGCCCGGCAACCTGGAGGTGCACTGGCCGGAGGGGCTGCCGCTCCTGTCGGGAACCGCGGTGGATCCCGAGTCGCGAGAGCCGGACTACAACGCTCTGGTTCGAGTCGAGAAGGCTTAGCTCTTCGCCATGGGATGGTGCGGCGCGGCCGTTTGCTCCCTCACGCTCGCGTCGAGCGAGCGATTAAGAGGCCCCGGGCCTTCGGTGTGGTGAATGTCCAGCCCCTTCTCCCGCAGTTTCGCGCGCTCGCCGTCGCCCGGGATCACCGGGGAGCTCGACGAGTCGCCGGGCGGCCGGGTCCCGTCGCCCGGATAGTACGGGCGGTAGCCGAGCCCGTCCTTCACCGGCAGTCCGGGCTTGGCGATCAGCTTGTCGATCCCGAAGATCGCCTCCTCGCGGTTGAAGAACGCCATCTCGTAGTTCCGGGTCATCCAGATGGCGTCCTTCGGGCACGCGTCCACGCAGAAGCCGCAGAACACGCAGCGCAGCATGTCGATGTCGAACACGACCGGGTACTTCTCGTAGGCGAGCTTCGGGTGCTCGCCCGCGACGATCGTGATGCACTCGGCGGGACACGCCTCCGCGCACATGTAGCAGGCCACGCACTTGAGAGTCCCGTCGTCGCGGGTGGTGAGAACGTGCTTGCCCCGGAACCGGTCGGAGTAATCGCGCCGCCTCTCAGGGTAGAGGATCGTGGGCAGGTTGCGGAGGTGCGTCAAGTTCCGCAGGAGGTGGCGGATGGTGACGGCCATGCCCTTCAGGATCTCCGGGATGTACAGGCGCTCCGAGAGCGTCATCTTCCGGGAGTCGCGCGTGCCGACGTCGATGACGCCGCTCATCGCTCGAGCTCTCCCGCGATGATGTTCAGCGTGCCGAGCGTGGCGACCGCGTCCGAGATCGGACCGCCGATGATCATCTTCTCGAAGGCCGCCATCATCGGAAAGCACGGCGGCCGCGGCTTCAGCCGGTACGGACCCGAGCCGCCTTCGGAGATCGCGTAGAAGCCGAGCTCGCCGTTGGCGCCCTCGATCCAGTCGTACCGCTCGCCGCGTGGGACCCGGATCCCTTCCATGATGAGCTTGAAGTGAAAGATGAGCGACTCCATGTCGTGGTACACGGCGTCCTTCGGCGGCAGCACGACGTGCCAGTCGTCGGAGTTGACCGGGCCCGACGCGGGAAAAACGTCGAGCGCCTGCCGGATGATCTTCAGCGACTGCCGCATCTCCTCCATCCGGACCAGGTATCGCGCGTAGTTGTCGCCGTCCTTCGCGATCGCGACGTCCCAGTCGAACTTGTCGTAGAAGTCGTACGGCCGCGCCCGGCGGACGTCGTAGTCCACTCCGGTCGAGCGCAGCACCGGGCCCGTGAACCCCCACGCGATCGCCTGGTCGCGCGTGACGGTGCCCGTGCCCGCGAACCGGTTGCGGACGATCTTGTTCCGGGTCACGAGCCGGTCGACGTCGTCCAGGAAGGTCGGGATCGACTCCAGGAGCGCGCGGCAGCGCGGGACGAAGTCTTCCGGGACGTCGATGGCCAGCCCGCCGACGCGGACGTACGACACCGTGAGCCGCGCGCCGCAGCAGGCCTCCAGCAGGCCGTAGATCCCCTCGCGCGGCTGGTACAGGTACCAGAAGTTCGTGAGCCCGCCGATGTCCACCAGGTTCGCCCCGATACACACGCAGTGGTCCATGATCCGGGAAAACTCGGAGAGGATCGTCCGCACCAGCCGGCCCTTGTCCGGGACCTCGATGCCGAGCATCTTCTCGACGGTCCGGACGTAGCCGACGCCGTTGATCATCGCCGACACGTAGTTCAGCCGGTCGCAGAACGGGATCACCTGGTTCCAGGTATGTGTCTCCGCCATCTTTTCGAAGCAGCGGTGCAGGTATCCGATCTGGGTCTCGGCCCGCGTGATCTTTTCACCGTCCAGCCGCGCGACGAGGTGGATGATCCCGTGCGTCGCGGGGTGCGACGGACCGATCGAAATCGTCTGGGTCTCGAAGTGGCCGGCGCGCTCCTCCGTATCGGTCGCCCAGTCCGGCATCCGGAGGTCTTCCTCCGCGAAGAACCACCGCTGGCCGGGGGCGTAGTCCTTGCGCAGCGGGCTGCCGACGAACGCGTCGTGGCACAGGAGACGGCGCAGGTTCGGGTGGCCCGGAAAGTCGAAGCCGAAGAGGTCGAACGCCTCGCGCTCGAACCAGTTCGCCGCGGGCCACACTTCGCAGACCGTCGGGAGGGTCGGCGGCGCGCCGTCCGGGAGTATCACCTTGACGCGCAGGTGCTCGCCCCGCGACACCGAAAGGAGGTGGAACACGGCCTCGAACCGCGTGCGCCGGCCGCGCCGCTTCAGGTTGTCGACGCCGGCAAGGTCGAGGAAGAGATCGAAGCGGCACTCCGGGTCGTCGCGGAGGAAGCGCGCGACCGCAATCCAGTCGTCCGGCGACGTCTCGATCGTCGGGAGGTCGAGGTCCACGACCTCCACCCGCTCCGAGAGCGGCGACCCCGAAAAACGGTCCCGGATCCGCTGCGCGGGCTGGGACAGAGAAACGGTTTCGACGGAGCTCAAAGCGCCGCGGCTCTCGCGGCCGACCGCGCGTCGCGGGACATCTCGCCCGAGCGGATCTTGCGCTGCAGCTCGAGGATCCCGTACATCAGCTCTTCGGGGGTGGGCGGGCAGCCCGGAACGTACACGTCCACCGGGACGACCTCGTCGATGCCCTGCGTGACGTGGTACGCGCGGTAGAAGCCGCCGGACGACGCGCAAACGCCCATCGAGATCACCCACTTGGGCTCGGGCATCTGGTCGTAGATCTTCCGGAGCGTGGGAGCGAGCTTGTCGACGACGGTGCCCGCCACGATCAACAGGTCCGCCTGCCTCGGCGAAAAACGCACGACCTCGGCGCCGAAGCGCGACAGGTCGTAGTGGGAGGAAACGACCGACATGAACTCGATTCCGCAGCACGCGGTGGCGAACGGAAGGGGCCACAGGGAGCTCGAGCGGGCCCACGCCACCATGGTCTCGAGCTTCGTGGTGAAGAAATCCGCGCCGCCCCCCGCCGCCTTCGGATCGTAGGCGGGCAGGTCCTTGCCCTTGCCGGAAGGAGCCATGGCGCGCGGATTCTCCCACAGGGAACCGGACCTTGTGAAACCGGGGACAGACCACGGTTTTCATCCGCGCGGTCTCATGGCTCGACGCTGGAGAAAACCGTGGTCTGTCCCCCCGGGCTAGCCGAACTTGATGGTGTACGCGAGCGACTTCATGTCGGGCATCCGGTCGAGGTAGACGAGCCCGTCCAGGTGATCGATCTCGTGCTGGAGGACGCGCGCGTGATACCCGGCGGCCTCGAAGTCCACAGTCCCTCCGGACCGGTCGAGCGCGCGCACGCGGATGGAAGCGTGGCGCGGGACGACCCCGCCCCAGAGGAAGGGCACCGAGAGGCAACCCTCGGAGTCCTCCTCCTTTTCAGCGCCCACCGGCTCGTACCGGGCGTTGAAAAGAGCGGTCAGCGGCACGCTCTCCTCGTCCTTCTTGCGCGCCTCGGGGTTGACCTCGTACAGGAAGATGCGTAGCGGCGTGAATACCTGCGGCGCCGCGATCCCGGTGCCGTCGTACTCGCGCATGGTGTGCTCGAGGTCCGCCAGGAACGCTTCGTAGTCGCCCCGGGAAACGGCCTTCGGGTCCACGTCCCGCGACTTCATCCGGAGCTGTTTGGCGCCGAGCTTGGCGACCTTGAGGATCACCCCGCAATCTTATCGGCGGGCCGCGGGCGAGCGTTGCAGCCTTCTGTCCATTCCGTTACACTGCGCCGCCCGAATCGGCGCCGCGCCCAGGTAGCTCAGTTGGTAGAGCAAGGGACTGAAAATCCCTGTGTCGGCGGTTCAATTCCGTCCCTGGGCACCACGTTCTCCCCCGCCGCGGGGAATTTCACGGACCCGGCGGGCGGTTTTCCCCGCAGCACGTGTCGGGAGGTTAATTTTGGCTTCTCTACTACCGGTCGTTCTCTTGGCGGCTCTGGCCCTGCCCCAACGGGTGGTAACGCCCGCGCCCGCCCCGTCGGCCCCCCCGGCTTCGCCCGCCGCCGCCACTCCGATGTCCTCCGACGGAGTCCTCGGCCCGGGCAAGGTCCTCTGGGCGACGAGCGCCGCGGAGGCGGCCGAGCGCGCGACCAAAGAAAACAAGTTCGTGTTCCTGGAGTTCGTCAAAAAGGAGTGCGGCAACTGCAAGCGGATGGACGGGCTGATTTACCCGGCCTTCGACTTCGAGGCGCTTCTCGTTCCCATGGTTCCGGTCAAGGTCGACCTCGAGTCGCCGATCGGCAAGGAGTTCGCGGCGCGGTACGGGATCGAAGACGCTCCCGCGGTCTTGATCACGACCCCGGAAGGGAGACTCGTTTTCCTGATGGCGGGCTTCTTCAACCAGGGCGACTTCTTCCGGCACGCGGGCACGGCCGTCGACGGGTACCGCAAGTTCGCCCGCCAGGTCGACTCGCAGAACATCGCGAAGCTCTCGGCGAAGGAGGCCCTCGAGACGGGCAACGAGCTCTATCGCCGCTCCGACCCGGGGGCCGCGCTCCCGCGATTGAGACGCGCAGTCGCGGTGCCCGGCGCCACGACCGGAGAGCGCGAGGACGCGCTGGAGCTGCTGGCGGCGGTCGAGCTCGACCTCGGCCAGGCCGCCACGTCGCTGCAGACCATCGAGCGCCTCCTGAAGTCGACGAAGGACCGCGCGCGTCGCGAGCGCGCCGAGATCTTCCGCGCGCAGATCCCGCTGGCCCAGAACCGGCCGCTCGAAGCGCTCGCGCTCTTTCACAAGTTCCAGAAGGACCATCCCGGCTCTCCGCACATCCAGCGCGTCAACGACCTCGTTCAGCGGCTGGAGGAGCGTACGCGCACCCAATGAAGTGGCTCGGGGCGGCGCTCGCCGCAACGGCAGTCGCGGCGTCGCTGGCGGCGCAGGTGCCGGATCCCAACGGGGCGGCGGCGCGCCCGCCAATCGTCACCCTCGCGCCTCGCCTGGACGTCGGCCCATCCACCGGCGGCGGGATCCTCCGGCTCACGGCGACGCTCGCGGCCGGGTGGCACGTCAACAGCCACAAGCCGTCGGAGGACTACCTGATCGCCACCGCGGCGCACCTGGATGCGGAGCCCGGCGTGACGTTCGGCGAGCCCGCGTATCCCGAAGGCGTCGCGAAAAAGTTCGCTTTCTCGGAGTCCGCGCTCTCGGTTTACGAGACCTCGTTCACGATCCAGGTTCCGGTCCTGTGGGACGTCAGCCGGCCTCCCTCCGCGATTTCGGGCAAGCTCGACTACCAGGCCTGTAACGACAAGAGCTGCATGGCTCCGGCCTCGGTCGCGTTCCGGGCGGAGGGTCCCGCCCGCCTCGGCGCGGGCGCCGCACGCGGTCGCGCGGCGGTCAACGCTCCGAACGGTGTTGTGCAGCGCGCGGCCGTGCCGCTCCCCCGGGCCGGCGCCGCAGGAAGCACCGCGGCCGCCGGCGCATCGCGAGACTTCGGCGACATGCTCGAGCGCCACGGAATGCTGCTCGTCCTCCTCTCGATCTTCGTGGGCGGCCTGGCTCTCAACCTGACGCCGTGCGTCTATCCCGTCATTCCCCTCACCGTCGGGTACTTCGGAAACCAGGCCGCGGGATCCCGGGGACGGCGGTTCGGTCTGGCCGGGCTCTACGTCCTCGGCATGGCCACGATGTACTCGGTGCTCGGCGTCGTGGCCGCGCTGTCGGGCCGCCTGTTCGGCGCGACTCTCCAGAACCCGTGGGTGCTCGCCGCGATCGCGGCGGCGCTGGTCGCGATGGCGCTGTCGATGTTCGGCGTGTGGGAGATCCGCATGCCGACGACGCTCATGAACCGCGCCGGAGCGCGCGCCGGAGCCGCCGGCGCGTTCGGAATGGGTCTCTTCGTCGGGATCGTCGCGGCGCCGTGCGTGGGCGGCTTCATCGTGGGACTGCTCGCGTTCGTCGCGGCCCGGCAGGACCCCTTCCTCGGCTTCCTCTTCTTCTTCACGCTCTCGATCGGCCTCGGGCTCCCCTATCTCTTTCTCGCCGCCTATTCCGGCCGCATCGCGCGGCTTCCCCGCGCGGGCGAGTGGATGGACGGCGTCAAGAAGGTCTTCGGCTGGGTGCTGCTAGCGATGGCCGCGTACTTCCTGCGGACCCTCCTGCCGCAGCCCTTCGGCCGCTGGCTCCTGCCCGCGGTGCTCGTCATCGGCGCGGTCGCGATCCTCGTCACTCGGCTGGGTCTGAAATGGCCGGTCCGGGCGGGAGCGGCGGCGGTGTTCGTCGCGATCGCGATCTTCTTCGTCCCGCACGAGCTCCGCGGCTGGCAGCCCTACGCGCCCGAGGCGGTGGGCGCCGGGAAACCGACCGTCATCGACTTCGGCGCGGACTGGTGCCTCCCCTGTATGGAGCTCGAGAAGAAGACGTTCTCCGATGCGCGCGTTCAGGCCGCGCTCGGCACCCGCGCGCTGTTGAAGGCCGACATGACGAAGCTCGGTTCTCCCGAGGCCATGGCGCTCTCCGAGCGGTACGCGATCCTGGGCGTTCCCACCATCATCTTCCTCGACGCGAACGGCCAGGAGCGGCAGGACCTGCGCCTGGTCGGATTCGAGAACGCCGACCGCTTCCTGGAGAGGCTGGCGAAAGCGCCCTAGCGCCTAACGCCTAACGTCAGCCCGGCGGAGTCCCGCCGTCAGGCCGGCAGCCGGCCCAGCTTCTTCAGCGCTTCCTTCGCCGCTTTTCGCTGCGCCTCGCGCTTGGACGAGCCCCGACCCTGGGAGAACGCCGCGCCGTCCCACGAGAGCTCGACCACGAAGGCCTTCTCGTGGTCGGGCCCGAACTCTTCCACCACCCGATAGTCCGGGAGCGGCAACCCCAGCGCCTGCGCCGTCTCCTGGAGCGCCGTCTTGTAGTCGTGGAAGGACAGGTCCCCGATGTCGATCCCCCCGATCTCGGGCCCGAAGATCCGCCGGACGAACTCCGCGGCTCCCGTCATGCCCCCGTCCAGGTAGATCGCGGCGATCAGCGCCTCGAACGCGTCGGCGATGAGCGAAAGCTTCTCGGCGCCCCCGGACCGCGCCTCGCCCGCACCCATCCGGAGGAACCTCCCGATTCCGAGGTCGCGCCCCTTCAGCGAGAGCGTCGCCGCGGACACCAGGTGGGCCTTGATCTTGGAGAGCGCGCCCTCCTGCAGCTCCGGGAAGAAGTGGTAGATGTGCTCGCCGACCACGAAGCCGAGCACCGCGTCGCCCAGGAACTCCATCCGCTCGTTGTTAGGGGATCGCGCCTCCCGGTGCTCGTTCGTAAAGGATTTGTGGGTGAGCGCCCTCTCGAGCAGCCCGGCGTCCCGGAACTCGTAGCCGATCCGGCGCTGAAAATCCGACAGGGTGTCCGCGACAACGCTGCTCATCGTCTCCTCATCGTCGAGGCTGGTGCCGGAGGCCGGAGTCGAACCGGCACGGGCCTTTCGGCCCTCGGGATTTTAAGTCCCGTGCGTCTACCAATTTCGCCACTCCGGCCCAAAAGACGAGAGACGGTAGGCGCTTAGGTTCCTAAATGGAGGCGACGGGCGGATTCGAACCGCCGAATAAAGGTTTTGCAGACCTCTCCCTTAACCACTTGGGTACGTCGCCGGTAGAAGGGAGATTTTAGCAAACCGATATGCTGTTGCGGCATTCCACTTAGGTCGAGTAGTTCCGGATGAGCCCCGTCACAACCCCTTGCACCGTGACGTCCCGCGCCTCGAAAGTCAGCGGCTTCATGGAAGCGTTCGCGGGCTGGAGCCGCACCCGGGACCCCTCCGCGTAGAACCGCTTGAGCGTCGCCTCGCCGCGGATGAGCGCCACGACCGTCTGCCCGTTCTGCGCCGTCGCCCTCCGCGCCACGACGACGTAGTCACCGTCCCGGATCCCATCGTCCACCATCGAATCGCCCCGGACCCGCAGGACGAAATGCTCGCCTCGGCCGAGGAGCGATGAGGGCACCTCGATCGTCTCCGGATCCGGGAACACCTCGATGGGACGGCCCGCCGCGACCGCGCCGAGAAGCGGAACCTCCCGGGAGGATGCCTTCGGTTCGGCCGGCGAGATGCCGCGGCTGCGGTTCCACTCGCGCGACAGTGCCCCCTTCTCCTCCAGCCTCTTCAGGTGCTTCTGAACCGTCCCGAAGGAGGAGAGCTCGAAGCGCTCCCGGATCTCCCGCTGCGTCGGGGAGATCCCCTGGCCCTCGCGGTACTCGCGGATGAAATCGAGGATCTCTTTCTGCCTCTTCGTCAGGTTCACAGCTGCTCCCGTCCGAACTAAGGTGAAAGACTCTCTGCGCCGAATAAATTCAGGCCGAGGGACCACCGCGGCCGCTCCGTGGCCACCGGAGCGAGCCCGTCGGCCTTCACGAGGGGCATTTTGGGCGGAAGAAAGGCGTAAGTCAAGCGGAAAAGTCGGCAGGCGGCAGGAATCGAGGAGCGGAGAAAAATTGGTCGGGGCGAGAGGATTTGAACCTCCGACCACTCGGTCCCGAACCGAGTGCGCTACCAGGCTGCGCTACGCCCCGAGGGAGCCGGGAGTTTTACCTGATTCGGACGTTTTCCGCTACTGGACGCGCGCGCCCAGATGGCCGCCGGAGTAGTCGACCTTCAGCGTCCGGGTCTCCGCCGGGAGCATGCTCGCGCTCGCGGTGGCGTACGCGGGCGAGATGCCGGGCCCGGAGAGCCACACCTTCACGGTCACGGGCCCGTTCGGCACCGGGATGTTCGCGGACACGGTCCCCGAGCCTGACGACGACTTGAAGAGACCCGACTTCTTCTTGAAGTTGTAGGGCTGGCGCAAAAGGATCTGGTCGTTGATGGCCACCATCACGTGGCCCTCCGGGATCGGCGAGTCGAAGAGGAGCCGCAGGGTCGCCTTGGATGTGCCCGCGGGGACCGGAGGAGGAGCCGCCGGGCCCTGCGCCTCGGCCTTCTGGACGGGGAGCGGCGTCTTCGGCATGGCGCGGATCTTCGCGAGCTTCTCCTCGACCTTCTTCTTCTCGGCCGCGGCGCGCTCGATCTGCGTGGTCGAGTCGTCGCGCAGCTTGATGGCGTCGGCGTTCTCCGTGTCGAGGGCGAGGACCTCGCCCGCGTGGGTCTTCGCAACCTCCCACTTCTTCGATGCGAAGGCCTTGCGGGCGCTCTCGAGAGAGGCCTCGATCTGCGCGGTCTTGCTGGCCTGGTCCGCCCGGCCCCGGATGGCGCTTTCCGCCTGGTCCGCGAGCTGCCGCGCCGGCGCGTTGTCGGGATTGTGCTCGAGAACCCCGCGGAGGATCACCAGGCTCTCTTCGTACTGGCCCTCGTCGAAGAGGCGCTTCCCCTCGGCCAGCGATTTCTGGAGGCCGACCGCCTCGGCGTTCGGAACCGCGGGCGCTGTCACCGACGCCGCGGGGCCGGCGGGGGCCGGCGCGGGTGAGGACGACCGGGTCGCGAAGTAGATGCCGAGAGCGATCGCGACGACCGCGGCGAGCCCGGCGTAGAGGCCGACCCGCGACTTGCTTTTGGGAGAGTCCTTGGGAACACCTTGCGCCGTGACGGGCCGCATGGGCATTGTCAGCGCGGGTTTTTTCGGTCCGGGGGGCGTCGCCCCGGCCGCCGTGACCAGCGGAGGCGGCCCGACCGGCGGAGGTCCCGCCGCGACCGTTGCCCCGGAAGACCGGCGGGAGCCGCTCTTCGAGAACGATCCCGAGCCGCTCTTCGAGAAAGACCCCGATCCCTCCCGGGCCGCCGCGGACGAGCCAGAACCCTCTCCCACCGCCGGAAGCGCGGCGGGAGTCTCCTGGGGGTCCGGGGCACCGCGCTCGGCGATCGAACTCAGGTTTCCGAGCTTGAGCGTGTCGATGCTCTCCGCGGCCGTGGAGATCATCGTTCCCAGGTCCTCCTCGGACTTCCGCTCCTCCAGCTGTGCTTTTAATTGGTATAGCGCGAGCGCCAGGTCCTTGCCGCGCTGGAAGCGGTTCCAGGGATCCTTCGCCATCGCCCGGGCGACGATCTCGTTGAAGTCGACCGGGACGTCGGCCGCGATGTCGGCCGGCGGCGTGAAGTCTTCATGGACGATCTTGTAGGAGATCGCCGTCAGGTTGTCCCCCTGGAAAGGCTTCTTGGTGGTCAGCAGTTCGTAGAGGACCACACCGAGCGAGAAGAGATCGCTGCGACCGTCCACCGGAGCTCCAGAGACCTGCTCGGGCGACATGTAGTTGGGCGTGCCGAGGAACTGGCCGGTCGTGGTCAGGTTCGAGGAGGCGATCTTCGCGATGCCGAAGTCGGTGATCTTCACCTTCCCGTCGGTCGTGATGATGACGTTCGCGGGCTTGACGTCGCGGTGGATGATCCCCTTGCGGTGGGCGTAGTCGAGCGCCTCCGCGATCTCGGCGATCATTTCGGAGATCTGCTCGAACGCGAATTTCGTCTTCTCGCCCAGAAGCTGCTTGAGGTTCTTCCCCTCGATGTACTCCATCGCGATGAAGGACGTCTGGGTTTCGGCGTCCTCGCCGATGTCGTGGATAGTGACGATGTTCGGGTGGGAGAGGATCCCGGCGGTCTGCGCCTCCCGGACGAACCGCTCGCGGAACTCCTGGGTGTCGTCCTCGTCGTTCCCGGTGGCGCGGATGGTCTTGATGGCCACGAGGCGGCCGATGACCGGGTCTTTCGCCAGGTAAACGATGCCCATCGCGCCCTTGCCCAGCTCGCTGACGACTTCGTAGCGGCCGAGCTTTGCGATCTTCGGGCCGGAAACCCCGCGATCTGCCATGTGGATCCGACTTTACCCCTTTCCCCCGGCGCCGAAGGCTCCGCGCCGCGAAAAAAGAGACAAGGCGAAAGAAGGTCGAATTCTAGTCTCGGCCTCGGGAACGGTCAACCGGCGAAGGCAATTCCCCGATGGGGGGACAGCGTATCCTGCCCGCGGTGACGGAGAGATGAACGACGGCACGGACGCGGTCCGGAGTTATCCGATCGACCGCGTCGGTAAAAGCGGCGTGAAGGCCGACGTCGACCGCGTCACGATCGAGGAGCCGCTCGAGATCCGCGTGGGCGGTCAGACGCTGGCGGTGACGATGCGGACCCCCGGAAACGACTTCGAGCTCGCCGCGGGGTTCCTCGTTGCCGAAGGAATCGTGTCGCGGCCCCACGAGATTCTGCGGATCGAGCACTGCCGCGAGGTGCGCTCTCCCGACGAGGAGGGCAACGTCGTCATCGTGCGGACCACCGCGCCCGCGGCCGGCGCCCTCGATCGCGCGCGGCGCCTGACGCTGACGACGTCGTCCTGCGGCCTCTGCGGAAAGGGATCGATCGAGGCGGTCCGCGGCTCGTTCCCGCGCATACCCGACGGCGTTGCGCTCGACCCGGGCGTTCTCGCCACTCTCCCGGATCGGCTGCGTCGGGAGCAGGCCGCCTTCCGGGAGACCGGAGGACTCCACGCCGCCGGCATCTTCTCGGCCGCGGGAGATTTGAAGGTCGTCCGCGAGGACGTCGGACGGCACAACGCCGTCGACAAGGTGATCGGCGCGCTCTTTCTGTCGGGCGACGTACCGCTCTCCGAGTCGGTTCTCCTGGTCTCGGGAAGGGCTTCGTTCGAGATCGTCCAGAAAGCTCTGGCCGCCGGCATTCCGATCGTCGCCGCCGTATCCGCTCCCTCGTCCCTGGCGGTCGACCTCGCGCGGGATTCGGGGATGACTCTCGTCGGCTTCCTTCGCGGCTCCGAGTTCAACGTGTATTCGGGGGCCGATCGTGTCGGGTCTTCCAGCGCTCGACGAGCACCGGTAGAAACCACGCCAGGAGCACGCCCGCGAGAATGAGGAGCGCGACCGCGATCAGGAACGCGATCCCGATTCCGAGGCAGGAAAGGGCCGTCAAGGTCTCAGGTTCCGGAGCAGGCTCGTTGCGACAGGACCAACAGGAAGATAACCACGCCGGCCAGGGCGATCGCGCCCAGCAGGAACGTCGCGATGACGGCCTTCCGGCTCGAAAGCCTCTGATTCTCCTCGTCCATTTCCGCCTCTCTGCGCACGTCGGTAACCGCTTTATATAATCCCCCGCCTATGAAAACTTTCACGGCGTCCGAGCTGCGAAACGTCGCAGTCGTCGGCCACAACACCGTCGGAAAAACGACCCTCGTTGCGGCCCTTCTCCACTCGGCCGGCGCGACGACGCGGCCCGGCCGGATCGAGGAAGGCACCTGCCCCACCGACTTCGACGGCGAGGAGATGGAGCGCCAGATCTCGATCAATCTCGCGGTCGCGCACGCCATCCACCGGGACGTCCGGGTGAATTTCCTGGACGCTCCGGGGTACGGGATCTTCTCGCCGGAGGCGCACGCCGCGGTGGCGGCGGCCGACGCCGTCCTGATCGTCCTCGACGCGGTCTCCGGCGTCGAAGTCCAGACGGACAAGGTCTGGAAGTTCGCGACCGAGCTCGGCCGGCCGGTGATCTTCGTCGTGAACCGGATGGACCGCGAGCGCGCCTCGTTCGAACGCACGATGGAAGCGCTGCGCCGGAAGTACGGCCGCGGAGTGGTCCCGCTGCAGATCCCGGTGGGCGAGGAGAAATCCTTCCGCGGGACGGTCGACCTCGTCCGGATGGAGTCGCACCTGCACGAGGGCGGCCGCCGCGTGGACGGCCCCATTCCGGACGACCTGTCGGAACAGGCCCACGCGGAGCACGAGAAGCTCGTCGAGATGGTGGCGGAGGGCGACGACACGCTGATGGAGAGGTTCTTCGCGCAGGGCACGCTCGACCCGGCGGACCTCGTCCCCGGCCTGCAGAAGGAGATCGCGGCCCGGAAGCTCTTTCCGGTGTTCTGCGCGGCGTCCTCGCTCGAGATCGGAACGCTCCGCATCCTCGACGCCTGCGCCACTCTCTTTCCATCGCCGGAGGGGACGAAGGTCGAGGCGATCGGCAAGAACGGCAAGCCGGTCGAGATCGTCTGCGACGACAACGGCCACGCCGTGGCGCAGGTCTTCAAGACCGTTTCGGACCCGTTCGCCGGCCGGATCTCGTATCTCCGCGTGCGATCCGGGCACTTCCAGTCGGACGGGACGTACTGGAATGCCACGAAGAGCGTTCCCGAACGGTTCTCGGGCCTCTTTCTCCCGCAGGGCAAGGAGCACGTCAACGTGCCGGAGGCGCGGGCCGGGGACATCGTGGCGGTAGCGAAGCTGAAGGAGACCGCGACCTTCGACACCCTGACGGCCAAGGACTATCCGGTCGTCCTGCCGAAGCTCTCGATCCCGGAGGCGTCGATCGCATACGCCATCGAGCCGAAAGCCAAGGGGGACGAGGACAAGATCTCGACCGCCCTCCACAAGCTGATCGAGGAGGACCCGTCCCTGCACTTCCAGCGGGACGAGGAGACCAAGGAGTTCCACCTGGCCGGGGCGTCCCAGCTTCACGTCGAGATCGCCGTCGCGCGGCTCAAAAAGCGCTACGGGGTCGAGGTGATCCTCCATCCGCCGAAGGTCCCCTACCGCGAAACGATCACCCGCAAGGCCGAGGCCCACGGCCGGCACAAGAAGCAGTCCGGCGGGCACGGGCAGTTCGCCGACTGCAAGATCAAGGTCGAGCCTCTCCCCCGCGGCGCGGACTTCGAGTTCGTGGACGAGATCTACGGCGGCTCGATTCCCCGGAACTTCATCCCCGCGGTGGAGAAGGGGATCCAGGACATCCGCAAGAAGGGTTACCTGGCGGGCTACCCGATGGTGGACTTCCGCGTCATCCTGGTCGACGGCCAGTACCACGACGTCGATTCATCCGAGCTCGCGTTCAAGATCGCCGGCGGGCTGGCCTACAAGGACGCCATGGAGAAGGCGCGGCCGACGCTGCTCGAGCCCGTGATGACGATCGAGGTCCACACTCCGAACGAGTACGTCGGCGACCTGATGGGCGACCTGTCGTCGCGGCGCGGCCACGTCCAGGGTATGGAGACGGGCACCGACGACACCATCATCCGGGCGCAGGTCCCGATGGGAGAGCTCCTGACCTACGGGGCGCAGCTGCGCTCGATCACGCAGGGCCGCGGCTCATTCCACCTGGAGTTCTCGCACTACGCCGAGGCCCCGCACGCGATCCAGGAAAAGATCATCGCGCAGTCGAAGGCGAACAAGACCGCCGCCGAAGGGGCCTAGGTCAAACCTCCGCGGCGGCCGCTTCGTCCAGGATCCAGACGAGCGAGCCGCGCTTCGGAGAGACCCGCGACGCCGGGAGCTTCCGGTAACCCGGTTTCTTCCCGAGGATCGTTGCGACGACGCCGGCCTTGTCCTTCCCGGCGACGAGAAAGTCCACGCGGCGGCCGGCGTTCAGCACGGGCAGGGTGAGGGTCACACGGCGCTCTCCGTGGGAGGGCCCGGGATTCGCCACGACCCATCGCGTCTTTTCGGCGAGCGCGGGCGACTCCGGAAAGAGCGACGCGGTGTGGCCGTCGGCCCCCAGGCCGAGGAGCACGAGGTCGAACCGCGGCGTTCGGCCGCCGAACTCCTTCCGCAAAATCTTTTCGTAGCCCGCCGCGGCCCGGCGGGGCTCGTCCTCCCCCCGCATCCGGAACACGTTTGCGGGCGGGACCCGGAGGGGGTCGAGGAGGCGCTCCCGCGCGAGCCGGTAGTTCGAGCGCTCGTGCGACGGCGGAACGCAGCGTTCGTCCACGAAGAAGACGCGCGTCCTTGCCCAGTCGACCCGGCGGCGGAAGCGCGGCGTCGCGAGAGTGTCGAAGAGGCGCGCGGGAGTGGTCCCGCCGGAGAAGGCGACCCGGAAGACGTCCCGCCTGGTGATCGCGTCGGCCGCCGCGGCCGCGACCTCTTCGGCGGCCGCGCGCGCCGCCTCCGAAGGGTCGGGAAGGATCCGGATTTCGAACCGCGGCGGGGCTTGCGGCGGCAGCGCCCTCACTTCCCGAGCGTGCGCCAGCGCCGCCCGTCCTTCTTCACGAACTCGTCGGCCGCCTCGGGACCCATCGTCCCCGCCGCGTAGTTCGGGAAGTCCGGCGGCGGTTGTTTCTCCCACGCCTTCAGGATCGGGTCGAGCACGCGCCACGCCTCCTCCGCCTCGTCCCCACGGATGAACAGGGTCTGGTCGCCGTGGGTCACGTCGACGAGCAGGCGCTCGTAGCCGCCGCGCGACGCCGCCCCCAGGTTCGAGTAGGGGAAGTCCATGTACACGGACTCGACGTCGGCGACGGTCCCCGGGATCTTCGCCTCGAACTTCAGCGAGACCGCCTCCTCCGGCTGGATCCGGAGGCGCAGGACGTTCGGCGGAAGCTCGCCGCTCTGGTGCCGGAAGTAGTGGTGCGGCACTCCCTTGAACTCGATGGCGATCTCGGAGATCCGCTTCGACAGCCTCTTGCCGGACCGGACGTAGAACGGCACTCCGGCCCAACGCCAGTTGTCGAGGACGAACTTGACCGCGGCGTACGTCGCGGTCCGCGAGTCCGGCGCGATGTCCTCTTCCTGACGGTAACCCGGGACCGACTTTCCGTCGACCACGCCCGGCCCGTACTGGCCGCGCACCGCCCAGTCGTTGGCGTTCTCTTCCGGGAAAGGCCGGATCGACTGCAGCACCTTGACCTTCTCGGCGCGGACGGCGTCCGCTTCGAACTTCACGGGCGGCTCCATCGCCACCAGGCAGAGGAGCTGCAGCAGATGGTTCTGGAACATGTCGCGGAGGACGCCCGCCTGCTCGTAATAGCCGGCGCGGTGGCCGATGCCGACCGTCTCGGCCACGGCGATCTGGACGTTGTCCACGTAGCGCTGATTCCAGAGCGGCTCGAAGATCCCGTTCGCGAACCGGAGGACGAAGATGTTCTGGACGGTCTCCTTGGCGAGGTAATGGTCGATCCGGTAGATCTGCTTTTCCTCGAAGACGCTGCGGAGCGACTCGTTCAACGCCTTCGCGGATTCCAGGTCGTGCCCGAACGGCTTTTCGACGACGATGCGGGTCCAGCCGTCCTCGCGCGTCGCGAGACCCTTCTCCCCCAGGAACTTCACGATCTCGGGGTCGGCGTCGGGAGGCGTCGCGAGGTAGAAAATCCGGTTGCGCTGGCCTGCACGCTTCGACTCGATCTCCTCCAGCCCGGCCCGGAGCAAGTCGTAGAGCGCGGGATCGCCGAAGTCGCCCGTCAGGTACTTCACGAAGGAGGGGAGCTCTCCGGGTCTCCCCTGCTCCCGGGGCGTGAACTCGCTCGCCCCCTCATCCAGCCGCTGGCGGAACGACGAGTCGGTATAGGGAGTCCGCGCGAGCCCGATGATCGCGAACTCCGGGGAGATCGCGCCGTCGCGGGAGAGGTGCGCGATGGCCGGGGCGAGAAGCCGGCGCGTCAGGTCACCAGACGCCCCGAAGATGACGAGCGTGGCGGGCGGACGGACCTCGTCCTCGGTCTTCATTCTTTCTCGACCGCGTGGCCGCCGAACTGGTTGCGAAGCGCCGCGATCACCTTCGCCGAGAAGGACTCGGTCTGCCGCGACGTGAACCGCGCGAAGAGCGCGGCGGCGAGAGCCGGCATCGGCACCGCGCGCTCGATGGCCTCATGGAGCGTCCAGCGTCCCTCTCCCGAGTCCTGCACGTACCCCTTGATCGTGGCGAGGGTCGGATCCTTTTCGAGAGCGAGCACGAGCAGGTCGAGCAGCCAGGACCGCACCACCGACGCGTGGGTCCAGAGGCGCGAGATCTTCAGCAGGTCGAGGTCGTAGCCCGACGCCTGCAGCATCTCGAAGCCTTCCCCGTATCCCTGCAGCATGGCGTACTCGACGGCGTTGTGGACCATCTTGACGAAGTGCCCGGAACCGGGCGCGCCGACGTGCGCATATCCGTCGGGCGGCGCGAGGGTGCGGAACGCCGGCTCGACCGTCCGGAAGTGCTCGGGCGCTCCGCCCACCATGAGGCAGTAACCGTTCTCGCGTCCCCAGATTCCGCCGGAGGTCCCCGCGTCGAGGAACCCGATTCCACTCTTCGCGAGCTCGGCCGCCCGCCGGGCCGAGTCCGAGAATCGGGAGTTGCCGCCGTCCACGATCACGTCGCCGGCCGAGAGCAGCGGTCGAAGCACGGCAATGGAGCTTTCGACCGGATCCCCCGCCGGGATCATCAGCCAGACGACCCGCGGCGCCGAAAGGCGCGGAACCACGTCCTCGAGCGAGGTCGCGCCGACCGCGCCGTACGAGACCGCTTCCTGGATGGCGTCTGCGCCCCGCGCCCACGCCACGATCTGGTGACCGTCGGTCAGCAGGCGCCGCACCATGTTGCCGCCCATCTTTCCCAGACCCACGAAACCGAGCTTCATTGCGTCTCCTTCGTCATGGGGCGCCGGCGCGGCGCGAGAGCTCCGCCGCCAGCGCCTCCAGCTCCGGCGCCGGATCGCTCGACATGTGCAGGGAGATCGCGCGCCTTCCGTGCGAGCGCAGAGCCGCAAGGTCGCCCGCGGCCTGGGCGGCGACCACCCGTTCGAATCCATACGGGCGCCCCGGAATCGGCACGGACTGCGCCGGCTCGGCGGTGAGCTGGAGGAACACTCCGGTGTCGGGTCCGCCCTTGTGGAACTGCCCGGTCGAGTGGAGGAAGCGCGGCCCGAAGCCCACGGTGGTCGCGACGCGCTTCCCGTCGCGGACGGGCACGCGGATCTTCGCCAGGCGGTCCTCGTTTTCGGCGGTCGAGGGGAAATAGGCCGTGATCGCGAAGTAGTCGCCGGGACGGAGCAAGCCGACGAGCTCGGGAGGGGACAGACCACGGTTTCCTGATGAATCGTCGCCCTCGCCTTGGAGGAGTGGAAACCGTGGTCTGTCCCCGAGAATTTCGTTCGTTCGGTCCTTCGCCTCCTGGACGTTCGGCTGGTCGAACGGGTTGATTTCGAGGAGCGACCCGGCCACGGCGGTCGCGAATTCCCAGCGGAACATTTCCGCACCGAGCTCGATCGGGTCCGTGACCGCGAAACGCGCGACGGGGTGGCCGGCGCCTTCGAGATCCGCAAGCTTCCGATCGGCGGCGGCGTCGGCCGGCCCGATCCGCACGAAGAACCGATCCGCTCCGTAGACCCCGGGCGGTCCGAGCGGCTCCCCCTCGACGGGAAGGATCCCCTTCCCTTCCTTGCCGGTCGACTCCGCGATCAACTGCTCGGCCCACATCCCGAAGCGGTCGATCGGAGAACCGACCGAGAACGTGAGCTTGTCGCGCCCCTCGAGAGCGAGGGCGCCCATCGCCGCGCCAAGCGACGCCCCCGGGTTCTCTTCCACCGCCTCCGCGCGGCAGTTTTCCGCCATCTCTCGCGCGCCGGCGAGGAGAGCGCGGACGTCCACCCCGGAAAGGGCCGCCGGAACGATGCCGAACGGCGAGAGCGCGGAGTAGCGGCCGCCTATCGCGGGATCGGCGAGGACCATGGCTTCCACGTTGCGGGAGCGGGCGAGCTCCTGCAGAGGAGTTCCCGGATCCGTGATGACGACGAAGCGCTCTCCCGCCTTCGCCCCGAGCTCCTCCTCGGCGAGCGTGTAGAAGTAGTCGAAGAAGAGATTCGGCTCCAGGGTCGTCCCCGACTTCGACGAGACAACGTACACCGTTCGGCCCGGCGGCGAGCCTCCGGCCGCCGCGCGCACGCTGGAGGGCTCGGTCGTGTCGAGCACTTCGAGCCGGGGAAACCCGTCCCGGCGACCGAAGGAGGAAGCGAAGACCAGCGGGGCGAGAGACGAGCCTCCCATTCCGAGGACGAGAACCCGGTCTACGTTCCGGCGCAGCCGTTCCGCGAGCTCCTGGAGCCGCGGCAGCTCCGGCGTAATCCGCTCCGCGATCGTCAGCCAGCCGAGCGCGTTCTCGATGGTGCGGCGGTTCGCCTCGTCGTCCTTCCAGAGACTGGCGTCGGCCGACCAGACGCGGGAAACGGCCCGCTCGCCTTCGAGCCGGCGCAATGCCCTGCGATATGCGTCCGCAAACGGGCCGAGAGCGAGTTTCAGGCGACCCTCATTGCCTTTTCTTTTTCGATCAGCGCCTTCAAGAGCGAGTCGAAGGATGCCGAGAACTTCTGGACGCCCTCTTCCTCGAGCTCGCGCGAGACTTCGGCCTCCGCGATTCCGAGCTCCGCCAGTCGCGGAAAGACCGCGCGGGCGGCGTCGAGCCCGTCGGAGATCCGGATCTTCGGATCGCCGTGGTCCCGGTAGGCCTGGAACGTCTCGGGCGGCATCGTGTCGACGGTGTCGGACGCGACGAGAGCTTCCACGTAATAGAGGTCGGGGTACGCCGGATCCTTGGTGGACGTCGACGCCCACAGCGGCCGCTGCAGCCTCGCCCCCTTCGCCTTCAGCGCCGCGAACCGCGGCGATCCGAAGACCTGGCGGAAAGCCTCGTAGGCGAGCTTCGCGTTGGCGATGGCGGCCTGGCCCCGGAGCGGGCGCGCCGCGTCGCTGCCGATCCGGTCGAGCTTTTTGTCCACGTTCGTGTCCACCCGGCTCACGAAGAAGCTCGCGACCGAGCGCAGTCCGTCGATCGGCTGGCCCGCGGCGACTCGCTCCTCGAGAGCCGAGAGGTAGGCCTCCATCACCTCCCGGTGGCGGGCGACCGAGAAGAGGAGCGTGATGTTGATGTTGATCCCTTCCGCCAGGCACTGCCGGATCGCGGGGACGCCGGCGGCGGTCCCCGGGATCTTGACCATCACGTTCGGCCGGTTGCAGGCGGCCCACAGCCGGCGGGCCTCCCGGATCGAGCCCTCCGTGTCGTTCGCGAGCTTCGGTCCCACTTCGATCGAAACGAAGCCGTCTCCGCCGCCGGTCGCGTCGAAGACGGGCCGGAAGATGTCCGCGGAGCGGCAGACGTCGTCGACCGCGAGCTTCTCGAAGATCGCGAAAGGCTCCTTCCCCTCGGTCCCCGCGCCGCGCACGTCCTCGTCGTAGAGATCGGTGTCCGCGATGGCCTTCTGGAAGATCGTCGGGTTCGACGTCATGCCCGCGAGACCGTCCTCGCGGATCAGCCGCGCCAGCTCTCCCGAGGTCATCAGGTCGCGGCGGATATAGTCGTACCAGACGCTCTGTCCGAGCTCCGACAGTCTCTTGAGCGGATTCGGGGCGGTCATGAGTTCCTCCTGGCTTCATCGAAGACGCCGCTCGCCGCGTCGTCTTCGATGGCGTGAATCTTGGCGAGGCGGCGCACGTGGCGCTCCAGGCCCGAAAACTTCGCGCCGGTGAAGGCCCGGACGACCTCCGCCGCGAGCGAGGGGCCGATGACGCGCGCCCCCAGCGAAATCACGTTCATGTCGTCGTCCTCGACGCCCTGACGCGCCGAGAAAGTGTCGTGGCACATGGCCGCGCGGACCCCCGGGACCTTTGCCGCGGCGATGGACGCTCCGACGCCGCTCCCGCAGAGGACGACGCCCCGCTCGCACCGGCCGGAGACGACCGCCTCGGCGACGGCGCGGGCGTAGTCGGGATAGTCCACGGGATCGGTCGAGTTCGTGCCCAGGTCTTCGACCGAGTGCCCGAGCTGGCGCAGCAGGGCGATGGTTCCCTCCTTCAGGGGGAGCCCGGCGTGATCGCAAGCGACGGCGATTCTCACCGCCTCACAACAGCGCTTTCGCTTTCGCCACGACGTTCTCGACGCTGAAACCGAGCTCCCGGAGCACGATCTCGCCGGGAGCCGACGCGCCGAAGCGCTGCAGCCCGACGGACGCTCCGTGGTCGCCGACCCAGCGCGACCATCCCAGGACGCTGCCCGCCTCGATCGAGAGCCGCGCGCCGACCGACGGCGGCAGCACCTGATCCCGATAGGAGGCATCCTGTTTCTCGAACAGCTCCCAGGACGGCATCGACACGACCCGCGTCGGAATCGCGTCCGCCTCCAGTTTCTCGCGGGCTTCGATCGCCAGGGAGACCTCGCTGCCGGTCGCGATCAAGATCAAGCGCGGCTGGCCTCCCGAGGCCTCGGCCAGCACGTAGGCGCCCTTCGCGAGGCCGGCAGGTCCGGCGAGCTTCGCCGGGTCGAACACCGGCAGTTTCTGGCGCGAGAGCACGAGACCCACGGGGCCCTCCCGGTGCTCCATCGCCACGCGCCACGCTTCCGACGCTTCGTTGGGGTCGCCCGGGCGGATGACGGTGAAGCCCGGCATCGCCCGCAGGGAGGCGAGGTGTTCGACGGGCTGGTGGGTCGGGCCGTCTTCGCCCAGACCGATCGAGTCGTGCGTCCACACGAAGATGACCGGGAGCTCGGACACGGCGGACAGCCGCACGGAGGGCCGCATGTAGTCGGAGAAGCAGAAGAACGTGGCGACGAAGGGCCGGACGCCGCCGTGATACGCCATGCCGTTCGCGATGCCGGCCATCGCGTGCTCCCGCACCCCGAAGTGGATGTTCCTTCCCTCGCCGGTGTGGCCGTCGAAGTCCGCCTCGTCCTTCAGCTTCGTCGACGTCGACACGGAGAGGTCGGCGTCGCCCCCCAGGATCCACGGGACCCTCTTCGCGATGGCGTTCAGGGCTTTTCCCGCGGCCGCGCGCGTGGCCTCTTTCTCTCCCGGCTTCCACCGGGGCAGATCGTCGTCCCAGCCGGCCGGTAGGTCTCCGGCCTTCGAGCCTTTCCACTCCTGGGCGAGGTCCGGGTTCGCCCGCGCCCAGGAGTCGAAGCGGCTCTGCCACTCCGACTGAGCCTCGCCCCCGCGGACGACAGCGGTCCGGAAGTGCTCGAGCGCATCGGCCGGCACGAAGAAAGACTCCTCGTGCTCCCAGCCCAGAGCCTTCTTCGTCGCGGCGACTTCCTCCTCGCCGAGAGGACTGCCGTGCGCCTCGGAGGTGCCGGCCTTGTGCGGGGAGCCGTAACCGATGGTGGTGCGGACGATGATGAGCGTCGGCCGCGCCGTCTCGCCCTCCGCCTCCCGCAAAGCCTGATCGATCGCATCCAGGTCCGTGTTGCCGTCGTCCACGCGGAGGACCTGCCAGTTGTACGCCTCGTAGCGTTTCCCGACGTCTTCGGTGAACGCCATGGAGGTCGGACCGTCGAGCGTCACGTGGTTCGAGTCGTAGAGGTAAGTGAGCTTGCCCAAGCCCAGGTGTCCGGCGAGCGAAGCCGCCTCGCCCGAGATTCCCTCCATGAGGTCGCCGTCGGAGACGAGCGCGAACGTGCGGTGACCGACGATCTCGGACCCGGGCCGATTGAACCGCCGCGCCAGGTACCGCTCCGCGATCGCCATTCCGACCGCGTTCGCCGTGCCCTGGCCGAGCGGACCCGTCGTCGCCTCGATTCCGGGAGTGACCCGATACTCGGGGTGGCCCGGAGTCCGACTTCCCCACTGCCGGAAAGCTTTCAGGTCGTCCATTCCGAGGTCGTATCCAGTCAGGTGGAGCAGGCAGTACCACAGCATGCAGCCGTGTCCGGCAGAGAGAACGAAACGGTCACGGTCCGGCCAGAGGGGGTCTCGGGGGTTGTGCTTCAGGTGCCGTTGCCAGAGGACGTAGGCCATCGGCGCGGCGCCCAGGGGAAGCCCGGGATGGCCCGAGTTGGCTTTCTGGACGGCGTCGATCGCGAGCGTCCGGATCGTATCGACGCAGAGCTCATCCAGGGATTCGCGCACTGTGCTCAAAAGGTCCTCCGAAACTTCCTGCGACGTCCCGACCGATCTTATTACGCCCGAAAGCGACGGCGGGAGCCGCGCGCCGGAGCTTCCTTCACGCGAAAATTTCCGATGAGGAATAATCGCGCGAGGAGGCCCCCGCGGAACGAATGGAAGAACCGGCGACCGCCCTGGAAGGGGACGTTCGGAACCCCCTCGTCTATTCCGGCGCGGAGCTCACGGACCGGGCTCTCTCGCTCGAGTGGCTCGAAACGGACGGCCTCGGGGGCTTCGCGTGCGGGACCGCCGACGGCGCGCGCACCCGGAAGTACCACGGCTGGTACGCGCCGGCGATCCCTCCCCCCCGGAAGCGCTGGATGCTGGTCGCCGGATGCGAGGAGTTCGTCCGGGAGGGGACTTCGTCGACCGGAATCTCGACCCAGATCTACCGGAACGCGGTCTACCCCCAGGGCCGGGCGAGTCTCGCGCGCTTCGCGCTGGAACCCTTTCCGACCTGGATCCACCGGACCGATCGCTTCGAGGTCGAACGCTGTCTCTATCTCCCGCGGGGGCGGTCGGTCTCCCTCGCCAGCTGGACGAACCGGGGATCCCGGCGGATCGAGCTCCGCGTGCGGCCGCTTCTCGCCTTCCGCGGAATCCACGAGCTGCAGCGGGAGAACGGATTTTCCGCGACCTCGAAGGTCACCGGAGACCGTGCGGTCGTCCGGCCCGACGGCAACCGTCCGGCTCTCTTCCTGCGGGCCCCGCGCGCCACCGCAGTCGCCGAGGCCGACTGGTTTCGACGGTTTCGCTACTCCGTCGAGGCCGAGCGGGGATACGACTCCGAGGAAGACCTCTGGAGTCCGTTGCTGTGGACGTGGCAGCTCGCTCCCGGAGAGACCGCCGACCTCCTGTTCTCGACGGAGGAGACGACCGACGACCCCGCGGCTCTCCGGGACGCCGAGCGCCAGCGGCGGGACCTCTTTCCGAAGACCGGCGACGCGATCCTCGACGAGGTCGCGCGGCGAGCCGACTCCTTCCTCGTCGAGACCCGCGAGGGAACCGCCACGGTCCTGGCCGGGTTCCCCTGGTTCGGAGACTGGGGACGCGACGCGATGATCGCGGCGCCCGGCCTCGCAGCCGCGACCGGCCGATCCCGCCCGTTCGCGCGGGTCCTGAACTCCTTCGCGAGCTTTCTCCGCGGCGGACTCCTGCCGAACACCTTTCCGGGCGACGGCGAAGAGCCCGAGTACAACGCGATCGACGCCCCGCTCTGGTTCGTCCTGGCGGCGGAGACCTTCGGACGCCTCCGCCGGGATCCGGCGACGCCTTCGCCGCTCCTGCCCGCCGCCCGCGAGGTCATCGAGTCGTACCGGAACGGCACTCGATTCGGGATCGGGGTCGGCGACGACCTCCTGGTCACGGGCGGGGAGCCCGGACGCGCCCTCACCTGGATGGACGCGGTCGTGGACGGCGAGCCCGTGACCCCGCGGCGCGGCCGCGCCGTGGAGGTCAACGCGCTGTGGCACGCGGCGTTGAAGGCGGTCGCCCGGCTGGAGCGGCTCTCCGGGGAGAACGCGCGCGCGCGTGATCTCGAAGCCGACGCGTGGCGGGTCGCGCGGCACTTCAACGAGACGTTCTGGTCCGAGGAGGACCAGAGGCTCTTCGACGTCGTCGGCGACGACGGCCCCGACCGCAGCCTGCGGCCGAACCAGATCTTCGCGGTGTCGCTCGCCGAAGACCTTCTGCCGCCCCACCGGGCCCGCGCGGTCTACTGGTCCGTCCGGCGCAACCTCCTCACGCCCTTCGGCCTCCGGACGCTCGACGCGCGCGACCCCCGCTACCGGGGACGATGCGAGGGCACGCAGCGGGAGCGCGACCTCGCCTATCACCAGGGAACCGCGTGGCCGTGGCTGCTCGGTGCCCTCGTCGACGCGCACTTCCGCGTGCTGGGCCGGACGCCCGATTCGATTCACACCGCGCGGAGCTGGCTCGCCCCCCTGCGCGCCCACGTCCGCGAGGCGGGGGTGGGTTCGGTCTCCGAGATCTTCGACGGCGACCCGCCGCACGCTCCCCGGGGGTGCTTCGCGCAGGCGTGGAGCGTCGCGGAACTCTGCCGGATCGTGCATACGCACTTCGGCGGATAGCGCGGCCCCCGTGCTCCGACCCCGCGTTCTGCTCGTCATCTGCGACGGCTGGGGGGAGGCCCCGCCGTCGCCCGCCAACGCGATCACCCTCGCGCGCAAGCCCACCTTCGACCGGTGGAGGCGCGACTATCCGTGGACGACGCTCGAGGCGTCGGGCGAGGCGGTGGGATTGCCCCCGGGCCTCATGGGAAATTCGGAGGTCGGTCACCTGAACCTGGGCGCAGGCCGCATGGTCCCGCAGGATCTTCTCCGGATCGACCTCGCGCTCGCCGACGGATCGTTCTTCGAAAACCCCGCGCTCGTCGAAGCCGCGGAGCGGACGCGCCGCGGGAACGGAACGCTGCACCTCCTGGGACTCCTCTCCGACGGCGGGGTCCACTCGCACGAGCGTCACCTCTCCGGGCTGCTGGAGCTCGCGAGGCGACGTCGCGTCCCGGACGTGCGCGTGCACGTCTTCACGGACGGACGCGACACGCCGCCGAGGTCCGCCCTCGGTTACGTCGCGCGACTCGAAGAGGAGTTGGCGCGCGGCGGCGTCGGCGAAATTGCCACGGTGTCCGGGCGTTACTACGCGATGGACCGCGACTCCCGCTGGGACCGGATCTCGCTCGCCTGGGAAGCGCTGCGGTTCGGTCGGGGCGAACGAGCCCGGACTGCCCGCGCCGCGGTCGAGGAAGGCTACGCGCGCGGAGAGTCGGACGAGTTTCTACTTCCAACCGTGGTCGAAAGCGCGGGTCGTCCGGTCGGACCCATCCGCGACGGCGACTCCGTCGTTTTCTTCAACTTCCGCGCGGACCGCGCGCGCCAGCTGACCCGTGTGTTCACCGAACCCGCCTTCGGAGAGTTCGACCGGGGAGGACTGCCGTCCGTCTTCTTCGTCTGCTTCACGGAGTACCGGAAGGAGTTCGGTCTCCCGGTTGCGTTCCTGACTCCGCGGCTCGAACACATCCTGGCGGAGGCCTGGGCGGAGGCGGGCGTCCGGAACCTGCGCCTCGCCGAAACCGAGAAGTACGCGCACGTGACCTACTTCTTCAACGGCGGAGTGGAAACGCCGTACCCCGGCGAGGAGCGTCTCCTCGTACCGTCGTGGCGCGGCGCGACATACGACCTCCACCCCGAGATGAGCGCCGCCGAGATTGCCGACGAGGCCGTCCGGGCGGCCGCGTCGGATCGCTTCGAGGCGATGGTGGTGAATTTCGCCAATGCCGACATGGTCGGTCACACGGGCCGGCTGCGCGAGACGATCTCCGCGATCGAGACGCTTGACGGCTGCTTCGCACGGCTCGATGCCGCGGCGCGGGAGGAGGGTTGGATCGTCGTCCTGACCGCCGACCACGGCAACGCCGAGCAGATGACGGATCCCTCGACCGGCAAGCCCCACACCGCGCACACGACGAACCCCGTCCCGTTCCTCGTCTGCGCGGACGTGCCGCCGCTTCGGCGGGGCGGGGCGCTCCGGGACGTCGCCCCGACCCTGCTGGCGCTTCAGGGGCTTCCGGTCCCGCCGGAAATGACCGGGCGGGACCTGACGAGAGGCTAGAGGCTCGTCACTTGAGCGACTTCAGGTACTCCTTCACGTCCGCCGCAGAGTCGCCGGTCGGCGCGAGCTCCAGGTACTTCTGGAAATCGGCCTTCGCCTCGGCCCTCTTCTTCCCCTGCATTTCGGCCAGGCCGCGGTAGTAATAGTTGTCGGCGTCGGTCGGAGCGAGCTTCACGGCTTTGTCGAAGTACGCCCAGGCGTCGTCCACCCTCTTCTTGTTCAGGAGAAGAATTCCCAGGTTCGAGTAGACCGCCGAATCCTGGATCGCGTCGGGGGGCAGTTTCGCGATCGTGGCCTGGCCTTCGTCCAGGTTTCCCTTTTCCAGCTGCATCTGGCCGAGAAGAAGTTGCGCGGTCGTGTCGGTCGGCTGGATCGCGAGGACCTTCTGAAGGGTCTCGATCGCCTTGTCCAGGTTCTTCTCTCCGTAGTACGTCTGGGCGATGGCCCGCAGGATCACCGCGTTGTTCGGGATTGCCGCGAGTCCCTTCTCGTACTCGGCGCGCGCGCCCGCAAAATCCTTCTGCTGGAGAAGCGCATTGCCGTGCTCGAGGATGGGGATGACGTCCGCCGCCGCATTCTTCGGGATTGCCTCCGCCTTCGCCGCGGCCTTCGGTTCCGGCTTGAGCTGGATGCTCATCGACGGAACGTGGTCGACCTCGGAGAGCTGGACCGTCGTCTTGTAGGGGATGTAGCCGGGAGCCTCGACGTCGATGTCCCAGGCTCCGCTCGCCAGGCCCAGGTACGCCCACCGCCCATTGCTTTTGCTCGTCACGGCCTCGGGCCCCGCGCCGGCCCGGCGGAACGTGAGCTTCGCGCCGCCGATTGCCTCTCCCTTCTCGTTCAAGACACGGCCATCGACGCGCGCCTTGCCCCTCCACTCCTGGGCCGACAGCGAAAGGACGCCGGACGCGAAAACGAGAACCGCGAGCAACGCCGTCTGGAAAACTTTCGATCTCATGGGCACTCACCTCCTCCGGTCGCCGCAAAACAAGGGACCCCGCGAGCTTATGCCCGCGGGCGGATTCTAAGTCGGGTCGGACCGCAGGCCCTCTGCTAGCATTCCCGCCATGACGATCGATCGAGACGTTTACCACCGCCGGTTGGACGCCATGCGGGCCCGCCTCTCCGGCCTCTCCGCCGACGGCCTCTTCGCGACCCCCTCGTCGAACCTCTTCTACCTGACGGGGATCGACTTCTGGCGGAGCGAGCGACTGACGGCGCTCCTCCTCTTCCCCGACCGCGATCCCGTCGTGCTCTGTCCTTCGTTCGAGGAGAGCCGGCTTCGCGGCATGTCGGCGGTCTCGGAGGTCATGACGTGGGAGGAGACCGAGGACCCCTTCGCGAAGGCGGCCGCGCTCATACC
Organism: Acidobacteriota bacterium; assembly: GCA_038327245.1. Classification (GTDB taxonomy): domain Bacteria; phylum Acidobacteriota; class Thermoanaerobaculia; order UBA5066; family Gp7-AA6; genus Gp7-AA6. Next base: position 10,553 of record JBBQKV010000009.1, on the reverse strand, counting down.
GGCTACGAGGGGAGGTCCCGCTACCGCGCCGTCGACCGCGTATGACGATGTCGAGCGCCTGCTCGCGGCGCGGCCGGGATGGACGGCGGTGTCGGCGGCCGGCGCCTTCGCAACGGTCCGGATGGTCAAGACCGCCGAGGAGATCGAGGCCATCCGGCGGGCGATCGCCGTCGCCCTTCCGCGCTTCCGGCGCGCCTTCGAGAGCCTGAAGCCGGGCGCGACCGAGGCCGGGATCTCGCGGCTCTTCGGCGGCGACAACGTCGTCCAGTTCGGAGCCTCGTCGGCGTTCCCCCACGGCGCGTCCACGGACCGGGCCCTCGCGGCGGACGAAGCGGTGCTGATCGACGCCTGGGACAAGCCCGAGGGCTACTACTACGACATCACGCGCTCGACCTGGTTCGGAAACCCTTCCGACGAGTATCGCAAGGTCTGGGGCATCGTCCTCGAAGCGCAGGGCGCCGCGATCGATCGAGCGGCGCCGGGAGTCCCGTGCGCGGAGGTGGACGCGGCCGCCCGGCGGGTGATCGAAAAAGCCGGGTACGGGGAGTTCTTCACCCACCGGCTGGGACACGGTCTCGGCATCGACGTGCACGAGCCTCCCTACATGGTGGGGCACGAGAAGACTCTGCTCGAGCCGGGCATGACCTTCACGTCCGAGCCGGGCATCTATCTCCCCGGGCGCTTCGGCGTTCGCATCGAGGACGACATCCTGTGCACGCAGCGGGGGGCGGAGTCCCTCTCGCCGCGCGTCGAGCGGCTCGAGCCGATCGCGGCCTGACTCGACCGACGCGGCGATCGTTCCTCTTCCCGGCGGTCTTCCTCGCCGCCGCGACGGCGCTCTCGTCGGATCTGACGGCGCCCGACGTGGAAGACGCGGCCGAGAGCGCTCGCCGCGCAGCGGAGGCGCTCCTTCGCGGCCAGCGGGACAGCTTCCTGGCAGCCCTGGGCGCCGACGCCATCGCTTCCCGCCATCTCACCCGGGACGTGTGGCGCGGGCTGTCTCCGCGGCAGCGCGAGAGGCTGCGCGTGGTGATCCGCGACCACTTTTTCGAAACGCTGGAACCGGCTCCGGGATCGGCGACCGGAATCGCCTGGTCATCCGCCCGAGCCGAGGGAGACGGCGTATCCGTGCTTCTCGGCCTGCGCTATCCGGCCGGCGTTCTCAAGACGCGTTGGACTCTGGCACAATCCGGCGGGGGGTGGACGATCCAGGACATCGTCCTGGCCGATCCGGGTATCTCGATCGCCGGCGAGTCGATGAGATCCCTCGGCGCCAACGCGGTTCGCCGTCGCGATGCGGCCCGCGAGACCCGGGCCATCCTTCTTCCCCGCGCCCTCGGGCTCGCGGCGATCGTCGTCATCGTCCTCCTGGTGCGGCGGCGATTGACGCCGGCGGCCCGCCGAATTCTGCTGCTGACCGCGACGGCCCCCGCGATCCTCTTCGTGGTGGACGGATTCCTCGCGGTGCAACGAGTCCGCGCCGAGCCCTACGTTCTGCCGGAGGTTCTGCCGCCGGTCCCGTGGCGGATCGCCGAGCGCGAAGCCGTCCGGGCGCAGCGTGAGGGCCGCGTCGAGGACGCCAGGCGGGCCTGGGAACGAGCGGTCGCCGCCGGCGCTCCGCCGGCGCCCGCGCTCTACCAGATCGGCCTCGCCCTGAAGTCCTCGGGTCGGATCCCGGAGGCGCGCGCCGCGTTCCAGGGGGCGCTCTCCGGCGCCAGACCTTCGCCCGGCGCCGGCAAGGAGCTCGGGCTCCTCGCGCTCGCCGCGGGGAACTCGGCGGAGGCGCGCGATCAGCTCGGCCGTTACGTGACGACGGTGGGTCCCGATCCCGACTCGCTGTCCGCGCTGGCAGTTGCGGAGGCGAACGTCGGCGAAAGCGGCTCCGCCGTCAAGTCGGTAGACGCGGCGAGAGAGTTGGAGGCGGATCGGTGGGGAGGCGTCGCGCTCCAGGCCCGCCTCTACGCGAAAGCGGGAGACGCGCGCCGCACGGTCGAGGCGCTGCACTCTCTCGAGGTGGCAGGAAAGCTCGATCGGGAGAGCCTGCGGTCGGACCCGGCGTACCAGGGGATCGCCACGGACCCCGTCTGGATCGTGTTTCTCGGCGAGAAGCCGAAAGAGAAATAGCGGTCAGCGCTCGGGCTCGGGCTCGGGCTCGGCGGCGACGGTTGAGGGCGGAGAGCTTCCCTTCCGGGCCGTCACCGTCTGGGACCCGGGACCTCCGTAGAAATCGACGAGCGCACTGACGATCGCCTCGGCGACCTTCTCGCGGTAGTTCCGGGAGACGAGAAGCTTTCGGTCCTCCGGGTTGTTCAGGTTGCACACCTCGATCAGCACCCGGGCCGGGATCCGGTTGTAGCGGAGGATCGCGGGGACCCACTCGCGGCCGCCGCGAATGACGTTTCTCCGGATCGGCTGAAAGGCGTGGAGAGGGAGACCGAGAGAGCGGAACGCGCCCACGATCTTCTCCGCCAGGTGGCGGGACACGCCTTCCGCCTTGATCCGATCGCGGCGCGAGAAGCTGACCCGCGGCTCTTCCCTGACCTCCCGGCGCGCGGTGTAGGGGTTCCCGCTCTTGCCGAACGAGGTCTTCAGGTACTTCTCTCCGGGGATGTAGACCATGAGTCCGCGCACCGCGGGATGCAGCGAGTCGGCGTGGAGGGAGACGAACACCGTTCGATCCTCCGAGCCTCCCCGCTCCTCGGCGCGGCGAAGAACGGAGTTGGCCAGGTACCAGCGGAAGTTCACCCCGGCGACCGGATCGTCCAGCTCGTAGGGGGGGTTCGTCATGACCCGGGCCGACCGCGAGTCGCCGACGGCGTCGGAACGGCCATCGGAGCAGGGCGCGAGCCGGCGCACGGTGGGAACGACCGTTGCGCCGGTGTGCGCCCGCAGGAGGCGTTCGACCCGGCAGGCGAGGTCGTAGACGTGGCTCGCCTCCTCGACGCCCTCCACGCGCGCGCCCGTGTCCCGGCCGCCGTGTCCCGCGTCGAGCACGAACGTCACGCCGGCGAGGTTCACGGCGCGAACGCGGTTGACGAACTGGTTGGCTTCGAGCCTTCCCTTTTCTTCCTCGATCCGGGCGGGGTCGTCGGCGGGCCGGAACTCCGGCGACAGATCTTCGACCGGAATCTTGACCGCGTAATTGACCGGGATCGAGCGCACGTCCGTGATCCCGCTGCGCTCCGCGATCTCGGCCGCCTTCGCGTTGACGTCCTCGGCGTGGAGGCGGCCCGTCAGGCGGACGACCACGGCGGTGTAGAGAGCCTCGCCGCGCTGGAGGCGGTAGAGGGCGTACCGGCCCTTCTCGTCGCGCCTGAACTCGAGCGGCAGCGTCGAGGCGGCGGGGGCCGCCCGGGCCTCGTCGCGGAACGTGGTCGTGAGCAGCTTGACCGGGATCCGGACCACCTGGCCCGATTCGGTCGCGAGCGACACGAGGTTGTTCGACGTCCGGATCTCGCGATAGTTCAGACCGTCGCCCGTGAACCACTCCGCGATCCGCCAGAGACTTTCGGGTTTCCCGGTCAGCGCCGAAACCCGGTGGACCCACCCCTGCGCGTCCGTCGTGTCGCCCGGAAAAAGCGCCTCGATGGCGATCCGGCGATAGTTCTCGGACAGCAGCTTGTACGGGACCCGCACGAAGACGTCGTTCCGCAGCAGCTTCACCCCCTCGTTGCGCGAGAGGATCTCGCTCTTGGTCCGGGGATCCTCCGTGAAGCGCTTCACGAAAGCGTCGAGACCCTCGCCCGGCAGCGGGCGCGCCGATAGCGTGATCTCGTCCCCCTCGCCGATCGAGACCTCGAGCTCCGGCGAGATGACGATCGTCTTGTCCCCGCGGAACTCCGCGACCGTGCTCGAGGCGAGGAGGACCAGAACCGCCAGCGTCAGCCGGGCTACGGGCACGTGTTTCCCCGGCCGCCTTCTACCGGAGCCCCCTCGGCATCTCGTCGGGCAAAGCGAGCTCGCGCTCCAGAGCACCGGCCGCCGCAAAGACGCGCTCTTCGCCGAGGCGGGGGCCGAGGATCTGGACGCCGAGCGGCAACCCCTCTCGCGAAAATCCGGAGGGCAGGGAGATCGCGGGCAGTCCCGCGAGCGAAGCCGGAACCGTGAAGATGTCGGAGAGATACATGGTCAACGGATCGTCGGTCTTCTCCCCGATGCGGAACGCGGGCGCCGGAATCGAAGGACAGACGATCACGTCCACCTCGCGGAACGCGCGGTCGAAATCGTCCGTGAGCAGGGCGCGGGCGCGCATAGCGCGGCCGTAGTACGCCTCGTAGTAGCCGGCGGCGAGCGCGAACGTGCCGAGCAGGATCCGCCGCTTGACCTCGGGCCCGAACCCCCGGGTCCGGCTCTCGACGTAGAGCGAGGCGAGGTCAGTCGCGGGCGGGCGCGGCCCGTACCGGACGGAGTCGTATCGCGCCAGGTTCGAGGACGCCTCGGCGCTCGCCACCACGTAGTAGATCGCGATTGCGTCGGGCGCGCGCGGGACGCTGACCGACCGCACTTTCGCGCCGGCCGAGGCGAACGCCCGCCGGGCGTCGTCCAGGTTTTTCGCCACCTCGGCGTCCAACCCTTCCGCCTGCGCTTCCTCCAGGAAGCCCACGGTCAAGCCGGCCGCTCCCTTCGCGACCGCGGCCTCGGGGTCGCCGGGCTCCGCGGTCGAGCTCGTCGAATCGAAAGGATCCGGACCCGCGATTTCCCGGTAGATCCGCGCCGCGTCCTCCACGCTCCGCGCGATGGGACCGATCTGGTCGAGGGACGACGCGAACGCCACCAGCCCGTAGCGGGAGACGCGCCCGTAGGTCGGCTTGAAGCCGACGACGCCGCAGCACGCCGCGGGCTGCCGGATCGAACCGCCCGTGTCGGAGCCGAGGGCGCCCGGGACCATTCCCGACGCCACCGCGGCGGCGCTGCCGCCCGACGATCCGCCCGGGATCCGCTGCAGGTCGTGCGGGTTTCGCGTCAGCTGGACGGAGCTGTTTTCGGTGGAGGAGCCCATTGCGAACTCGTCCATGTTCGCCCGGCCCACGAACACGGCGCCCGCGCTTCGCAGGCGCGACACGGCTGTCGCGTCCGCCGGAGGGCGAAAACCCGCGAGGATGCGCGACGCGCACGTTGCGAAGCGCCCGGCGACCCACATGTTGTCCTTGATCGCCATCGGAACTCCGGCGAGCGGCAGGTCCTCTCCCGCCGCGACGCGCGTGTCCACGGAGCGGGCTTCCTCGAGCGCGAGCTCGGGGTTCACATCCAGGAAAGCTCCGACTGGCCCGTCGAGCGCGCCCACGCGAGTGAGGGCGTCGCGGAGCACCTCCTCGGCGGACGACCGGCGGGAGCGGACGCCGTCCGCGGTGGCCACGACCCCGGCGGGCCGGGACGTCAGCGGGCGCCCCGTCGGGAAGGACGGCTCACTCGCCACCTCCGACGACCCGCGGGACGACGCCGAAGCCGTGCGCGCATTCCGCCGCGTTCTCGGCGAGGGCCTGGTCGCCATTCCCCGCCCGCGGCACGTCGGGACGGAGGGGCGTCGCCCCCGCGGAGCCCGGCGCCGCCTGGCCGGTCTCCGGGATCTCCCGCAGCTGGTCGATGTAGGAGACAATCCGGTCGAGCTGCCGGGTCCAGACGGATACCTCGGCGTCGGGCACCCGGAGCCGGGCGAGGGCGGCAATCCGGCGCACGACGTCCGGAGTCACCGCCGAGGAGTGGGAGGACATCCGAACGATTGTAAGACGGAAGACCAGTTCTGACGCCTTCCGTCCCGGAACTGATAACGATCGGGCAGTCCGACGGCTGTCCGCGCGAATGCGAAGGCTCGCGACCGAACCGGAGCTCGCCGCGGTCCGCGGAGTCGTCGGGCGCGGCCGCCTCCGGATGGACGCGTGGATCGTGGGGGGCGCACTCCGGGATCGCGCTCTCGGCCGGGCGGTCTCGGAAATCGACCTGGCCGTGTCGGGCGATGCGGAAGCCGTCGCCCGGGCGCTGCAGTCGCTCGGCTTCGGCCGGGCGTTTCTGCTGTCCGCCGACCGGTCCCCCCGCGTCTTCCGCGTCGCCGGCCGACGCCGGCTACTCGACGTCGCCGAGATCGAGGGCGCCTCGATCGACTCCGACCTGGCGCGGCGCGACTTCACGGTCAACGCCCTGGCTTTCGACCTGGCCTCCGGGCGGCTGCTCGATCCGTTCGGCGGGCTGGCAGATCTCGAACGGCGGCGCCTTGCGATGGTGTCCGAAGCAAACCTCGCCGACGATCCGCTTCGCTGCCTGCGCGCGGCGCGGCTGGCGGCCACGCACGGCCTCGTCCCGGACCGGCGGACTTCCGGTGCCTGCCGCCGCGTGGCCCCGACGCTCGCCCGCGTGGCTCGTGAGCGCATCCAGGCGGAGCTGGCAAAGCTGCTGGAGATCCGGCAGGCCGCGCCCGCTCTCGGCTGGGCCCGGCGCGCCGGCGTCCTCGAGCCCGCGATCGACCTTCCGATCCCGGCGCCGGCGTGGAGGCGCCTCGAGCGACGCATCGCCGTCACCGACTCCGTGCCGCTGGCGGCGCTCCCCGGGGCCCGGCGACGCCGGCTGCGGCTCGCCTTGATCGGCGCGGGTCTGGAGATGGCGCCGGCGCAAGCCGCCGCCTGGCTCCGCCGACTCCGCTGGAGCTCGGAGGAGGCGTCGGAAGTGGCGCGACTGCTGGAGCTCTCCTCGGCAGCCCGGGCGCCGCTCACGGACGACGAGGAGTGGCTCTGGATCCTCCGGGCGGGCGCGCAGGCCGGGGATGCCCTGCGCCTCGCCGCGACGCTCGCTCCGCGCTCGCGCCGCGCCGTGCGCCGGCTTGCCGTCCGGCTGCGCCGGAAGAGACCGCTTCCGGACGTTCGCGGGGGAGACATCCTGGAGTGGCTCGGCCTGCCTCCGGGACCGGAGGTCGGCCGCCTCCTCGAGGCGGTGCGCGTCGAAGGCCTCGCGGGCCGGGTTCGAACGCGGGCGGAGGCCCGACGGTGGCTTCAAGTGCGGGTGAAACAGGGCTCGACGGTCAGCCTCCGCGCTCCGACGGGGTCCGGGGACGCTGCGCTATAATGCTCAAACTCTGAAACTTGCTGAATATCTTCGATTCATGGCAGGTAAGGAGGCCTCCGACCTCCACCTGAAACCCATGAGGCCCCCCCTTCTGCGGGTGAAGGGGAAGCTCGTCCCTCTGAAGGCCGAAGCCCTCCAGCCGGCTGAGCTCGAGCAGATGCTCCTGGAGATCCTGACGCCGTCGCAGCGGACCCGGCTCGAAAAGCACCAGTCCGTGGATCTGGGCTACGGGCTGGCGGGAGTGGCCCGCTTCCGCGCCAACGTCTACATCCAGCGGGGGTCGCTCGCCGCCGTTTTCCGGCGGATCCCCTTCAAGCTGCCGTCGATCGAAGACCTGAACCTGCCCGAGGTCCTGGAGACTTTCGTCCACCTTCCCGCCGGTCTGGTCCTCATCACGGGGCCAACCGGATCGGGCAAGTCCACGACCCTCGCGGCAATTTTGAAAAGCGTCATCGAGCAGCGGCAGGTCCACATCGTCACCATCGAGGATCCGATCGAGTACCTGTTCGCCGACGGGAAGGCCGCCGTCTCCCAGCGGGAGCTGGAGACCGACACGCCTGACTTCGCGGAAGCGTTGAAAAACATGTTCCGGCAGGACCCCGACGTGATCATGGTTGGCGAGATGCGGGACTGGCAGACGATGCAGACCGTGCTGACCGCGGCCGAGACCGGCCACCTGGTCTTCTCGACGCTCCACACGAACAGCGCCGCCCAGTCGATCGACCGGGTCGTCGATTCGTGCCCGTCGCAGCAGCAGCGCCAGATCCGGTCCCAGCTCGCGCTGGTTCTCCGGGCGATCGTTTCGATGAAGCTGATCGAGAAATCCGACGGCTCCGGGCTGCTACCGGTCGTCGAGATCATGATCAACTCTCCAAAGATCGCGAAGCACATCGAAACCGGCGAAACCAAGGAAATCGGGGAGGAGATGGAGACGTCCGTCGCCTACTACCGGATGCAGACGATGAACCAGTCGCTCCTCGCGCTCCTCGTCAACAATCGGATCACGTACGAGCGCGCCATGGACCTGTCCACGGACCCTGAGGATCTTTCTCTCAAGCTCCGGAAGCTGTTTCCGCAGATCGAGGAGCGCCGGCAAGGAGGAGCCATGGATTCGGACAACGACTTTTCGCACATTTCGCGGCTCATGGAGACCAAGCAGCTCTATGACCAGCAGGAGCAGAACTGGCGGATGCGCCTGGCCGAAAAGGACGAGGAGATCGCCCGCCACCGCGCCGAGAACCAGGAACTGCACCGCGCGAGCGACGAGCGCCACCGAAACCTGGGGGACCTGGAAGCCGAGATCGCGAAATTGAAGGCCGAGAACGAGCGCGTCGCCCGGGACGGACAGCAGAAGATCGCGCAGCTGAACGAGCGGATCAAGGAGCTGAACCAGCGGGTCCTGATCGCGGAGGGCGGCGGCAAGGTGGCCGCCGGCCAGGGAGCTTTCAAGAGGTAGCTGTCCGCCGTCAGCCGTCAGCCGGAACGCGCCCTCCAACCCGCACGTTCGCCAGGAGAGCTCCGGCCGCCGCGCCGGCCACGTCCGCCGCGAGATCCGCCGAGTCCCTCATCCGCCCCGGAATCCAATCCTGGTGCGCCTCGTCGAGCGCGCCCCACAAAGCCATCGTCCCGACGACCGTGAGAACCCTGGATGCGGCGAATCCTCGCCGGCCCGGCCACGCGATCGCGCGCATCAGGAGGAACGCCTCCACCGCATAGAGGACGAAGTGCGTCAGCTTGTCGAGGGGAAGGCCCCCCGCGTTCACGGCCGGCGGGTTGGGCCAGGACGTGAGCAGAAAAAGAAAGCCGCCCCAGAGGGCGGCTGCAATTCGGGGACAGACTACGGTTTTCATCCGCGGTCTCACGGCTTGACGGTCTCGAAAACCGTGGTCTGTCCCCGTTTTCCTAACGGGAACTTCAGGCGCCCCGCTTCGACGGTCCCGTGCGGCTGGGTCCCTTCTTCGATCCGGGTCTCGCGGCTTTTCCGGGCTTCGAGCGCTCCGGCTTGGCCTTCCGGGAAACCTTCCGGCCGCCGCCTTCCTCACCGGGCTCCTCTTCGACCTCCGCCTTCTGCTTGCGGACGGTCTCGACGCGGCCGCCCGACATCCGCCGGGCCCGGTCGGAGAGGGATTCCTTGCGGGGACCCTTCTCCTTCGCCTCGAACTTGAAGTCCACGAACTCCAGGATGGCGGCCTCCGCGGCGTCGCCCCGGCGGGCGCCGAGCTTCAGGATCCGCGTGTACCCTCCGGGCCGATCGACGAAGCGGGGCGCGAGGGTCTCGAACACTTTCTTGACCGTCAGGTGGTCCGGAATCCACCGGTAAACCCGGCGGCGCGCCGCCACGTCGTCGTTCTTCGCGGCGGTGATGAGTTTCTCGGCGAGCGGCCGCAGCTCCTTGGCCTTGGAGATGGTCGTCTGGATCCGCTCGTGCGTCATGAGCGATGCCAGCTGGTTCGAGAACATCGCCAGCCGGTGCGAAGTGGTTCGCCGGAGCTTTCGCCCGGCCCGATTGTGCTGCATGACTATTCGCTCTGGGCTTCGGCCGTCTCGAGCTCCATGCCGAGAGACAGGCCCATCGGCCGCAGGATGTCACGAATCTCGTTCAACGACTTGCGGCCGAAGTTCTTCGTCTCCAGCATGTCCCTTTCGCTCTTCTGCACGAGGTCGCGGATCGAGCGGATTCCCGCGTTCTTGAGACAGTTCGCGCTCCGCACCGACAGCTCCAGCTCGTCCACCGACTTGTTCAGGTACTCCGCCAGGTTCTCCGGCAGCTCCCCCTCGCCCACGCCCTCGAGCGCGGTCTCGACCTCCGCGTTCACGAAGATCGTGAGGTGGTCCCGCAGGAGCGTCGCGGCCAGCCCGACGGCGTCCGCCGGCGAGACGGTCCCGTTGGTCCACACTTCGAGGACGAGCCGGTCGTAGTCGGTCGCCTGGCCGATGCGCGCCGCCTCGACGTGGTAGTTGACGCGCCGAACCGGAGAGTGCACGGAGTCGATCGGGATGTACCCGATCCCCATGTCCTCGTCGAAGTTCTTGTCCGCCGAGACGTACCCGCGGCCCATCGAGACCCGCATTTCCATCTGCAACTTGCCGTTCTCCGAGAGCGTCGCGATCGGAGCGTCCGCGTCCAGGATGTCGATGGAGGAGTCGCCCTGGAGATCCGAGGCGGTCACCTTGCCCTTGCGGGTGACGTCCAGAGTGAGGATCTTCTCGTCGGTGGTGTGCATTTTGATCGGGATCTGCTTGAGGTTGAGGATGATGTCGGTGACGTCCTCGACCACTCCCGGCAGCGAGGAGAACTCGTGGAGTACCCCCTCGATTTTCACGGCGGTGATGGCCGCTCCCTCGATCGAAGAGAGCAGCACCCGCCGCAACGCGTTGCCGATCGTGGTTCCAAACCCCCGCTCGAACGGCTGCGCGTAGAACTTGCCGTACGTCGCCGACAGCGACTCGGGCTCGAAATCCAACCTCTTCGGCTTCTGAAAACCCTTCCACAGCGTCAT
>JBBQKV010000008.1:0-39829 GCA_038327245.1 Acidobacteriota bacterium | reverse complement strand
GCGGGCCGTGATCTCGATGGCGCACACGCTGACGCTCGTGGTCGTGGCCGAAGGCGTGGAGACCGAGGAGCAGCTCGCCTTCCTCCGACAGCACCGTTGCGACGAGATGCAGGGATTTCTTCAGTCTCCCCGTCGGGGCCGCGGAGTCCGAGAAGCTGCTCGCGCGGCGGCAACCTCTTCCGGCGATCGCCTGACCGCCTGGAGGAGGGTCTTCGTCATCTCGAACGCGTCGAGGCCCCGGCCGTAGTAGGAGGCCAGCCGTCCGACCTTCCGGAACCCCTCGCGGCGGTAGAACTCGATGGCGCCCGAGTTGCGGACATCGACCTCGAGCACCGCGCGCGCCGATCCGCCGGCAGCGAGGCGGGAGAGCAGTTCCCGCAGGAGCCGGCGGCCGAGACCCTGCCGCCGGAAATCGGGATGTACGTCGAGCGTGACGACCCGGGCGAGGTCGGACGCATCGGGGTAGCCCAGGGCGAAACCCCGGAGCTCGCCGTCGGCTTCGGCGAGGACGCCCTCGGCTCCGGGAAGGAGGAGGAACCGCTGCATCTCCCGCCGGGAGTAAGCGATTCCGGGCTCGAAGCAGAGCCGGTCGAGAGCCCAGAGGCGCGGCAGGTCTTCCGGTCGAGCCTTTCGGAGGACCGGTTCGATCGAGGCGGAGACCGATTCGGAGTCTCGCATCGGCAGTCCGGCCCTAGTCTAGACTGCGCCGCGATGCCGGCAGGACGAGTGATGTCGCTTTACCTCGCGGCCGCCGCAGGCTCCCGGATGGACCGGACCGAATCGGTTCGAGCGGTCGCTGGCCGCGGCATCGAGGGAGACCGGTACTTCCTTCGAGCCGGCACTTACTCGCGCAAGGACGGGCCCGACCGCCAGATCACTCTGATCGAAACCGAGGCGCTCGAGGCGCTGGCGCGGGACTACGCGCTGGAAATCGACGCCTCCGAGAGCCGGCGCAACGTCGCGACTCGCGACGTGGCACTCAATCACCTGGTGGGCCGTCTCTTCCGGGTCGGCGAAGCGACGCTGCGCGGAGTCCGGCTCTGTGAGCCGTGCGGCCACATGGAACGGCTCTGCGGCAAACGCGTCCGCCCCGGTCTCGTTCACCGGGGAGGTCTCCGGGCAGAAATCGTGAAGGATGGAGTGATCCGGGCCGGAGATCCGATCGAGCCGGCCTAGCGAGAGCGCTCACGCATGTCGCGGTCCGCTTCTCGACGGAGGTCGCGGTCCCGGATCGCGTCGCGCTTGTCGTGAAGCTTCTTGCCGCGGACCAGCGCGATCTGCGCCTTCGCGCGCCGCCCCTTGAAGTACAGCGACAGTGGCACGCAAGCGACTCCCTTGGTCGACACCGCGCCAGCCCACCGGTCGATCTCACGCTTGTGCAGGAGGAGCTTGCGCTCGCGCTCCGGGAGGTGGTTCGACCACGAGCCGGCGGCGTAGGCGGAGATGTGGGCTCCGATCAGGAACGCCTCTCCGGACCTGAATAGGACATAAGAATCCTTGAGCTGGGCCCTCCCCTCGCGCAGAGACTTGACCTCGGTGCCGGTCAGGACGAGACCCGCCTCGGTCTTGTCCTCGATGAAGTAGTCGTGGAACGCCTTCCGGTTGGTGGCGACCGGCTGGATGCCGTCGGCGGTGGCCGCGTTCTGCCGAGGTTTTTTCATGGCGATGCCCGCCCGATTATGGGCGAGGCACTGGCGCACCCCGGGCCCGCCGCCCGGGTGCTGCGGAAAAGCCACGGAGGTGTCCCACCGGCGCAACGACTCGCGGACCGGACGAAATCGATCTTACGTGCGTAAACCTTGGAAAGACGCTACTTGAACTACAAGAAGGCCATGCCGTCCGAATTGGCACCATCAGTGCGGTAAGCGAGCCCGAATCGTGTCCAGATCCCAAACCACGCTGCGAACGAGCGTCTCCATCGAGGGAGTCGGTCTCCACTCCGGCCACCCGGTGCGCGCGCGCTTTCGCCCCGCCCCGGCGGGGCACGGGATCGTCTTCCGCCGCATGGACCGACGGGGAGCCCGCGTCCCCGCGCGAGTCGACTCCGCGAGCACGTTCGACTACGCCACGACGCTCTCCTCGGGCGGGGTCTCGGTCGGAACCGTGGAGCACGTTCTCTCCGCCGCGTACGGCGAAGGCCTGGACAACTGCACGATCGAGCTCGACGGACCCGAAGTTCCGATCGTGGACGGCTCGGCGCTCCCCTTCGTCCGGCTGTTTCACGCCGCGGGATTCGAGCGGCTCGACGTCGCCGTCGAGCGCCTGTCGGTTTCCGAGCCGGTCGAGATATCCCGCGGGGATCGCGGCCTCTCCTTCCGACCGGACGGCCCCGGCCTCACGATCACCTACGAGATCGACTTTCCGCATCCGGTCGTTGGCCGCCAGGAGCTGACGGTCGCCATTCGCCCGGAGGAGTATTCGACCCGGATCGCACCCGCGCGCACGTTCGGTTTCGCTCGCGACGTCGAGGCCCTTCGGGCGCGCGGGCTCGCACGCGGAGGGAGCCTCCAGAACGCCGTCGTGCTCGACGACACCGGGGTGCTCTCCGGACCCCTTCGGTTCCGGGACGAGTTCGTGAGGCACAAGGTCCTCGACCTGCTGGGCGACCTCGCGCTCCTCGGCGCCGTTCTGGACGGTCACATCCTCGCCCGCCGCGCCGGACACGCTCTTCACATCGAGTTTGCGCGGGCGCTCGCCGCCGCGGCCGTCGGGAGGGCCCAGGTCGCGGAGAGCGCGCCCGAACGGAAACGCGCCGCCCGGCGTTAGACACTCTCCCGATCCACTCTTCCCGCCTCCCCCCTCCCGCCCCCGTGTCCCGTGTCCCGTGCCCCGTGTCCCGACCTAGAATCCGGACGTGCGGAGCAAGGTCGTGGCGGCTTTTTTCTGCGGGACTGTGTTCGCGGCGGCGTTCGCAGCCGGACAGGATGAGAAAGGGCCCCGGATCACCCAGCTCCGGGTCGAGCCGCGCGGGCGCGACGTTTTCCTGGGGTTCACTCTCACCGGAGCTCTGAACCCGGAGCTCGCGCGCAAGATCGAGGCGGGACTGGAAACCGCCATCCGCTACGACATCCGCCTCTACCGCCGGTATCCTTACTGGTTCGACGACCTCGTTGAGCGGAGGAAATATCGGGTGGCCGCGACCTTCGATCCCGTTACGCGGGAGTACGCCGTCGAGGAGACCCTCGACGGAAAGTCACTCCGCCGCACGACGACCCGCGACTTCGCCGAGGCGACGCACCGCCTTCTCTCCGTGGAGAATCTCCTGGTTTTCCACGTTTCGCGGGGCCTTCCGAGCCGCAACCTCTACGTTCAGATGCGCGCCGGCTTCGACACCGCCTACTTCTTCACGATCATCCCGGTGGACTCGCGGACCTCCTGGAAGAAGTCGAAGCGGTTCAACATCCGCTCCAACCCGCCATGAGCACGGAAGCTCCCGGGGAAAACCTGCCCCCGGTCCGCCAGACCCTGGTCATGCAGCTGCAGCGCCACCGGAAGGAGAACCGGCTCCTGGTCTTCCTCGCCCTGGCGGTGCTCGTGGTGTGGTCCGCGGTCTCGGTTCTGCGCCAGCGGGCCGAGGAGATGGACCCGGCGACCATCACGCGCGGCCTCGTCCTCTTCGTCCTGTCGTACCTGAACGTCACCCTCATCGCGGCCGTCCTCTTCGTTCTCTGTCGCACGCTGATCAAGGTGTGGCTGGAACGCCGCCGCGGCGTCCTGGGATCGCGGTTTCGGACGCGCCTCCTGGTCACGTACATCGGGCTGACCGCGATTCCGATCGGGCTGCTCTTCTTCACGGCTACGGGTTTCCTGCAACGCTCGATCGACCGCTGGTTTTCGTCACCGGTCCGGGAAGTCGTGGGGCGCGCGCGCTCCGTGGAAGACATGGCGGAGAGGCGGATCGCCGACGGCGCGCTCGAGGACGCCCGGGTCCTGTCGCGCCTGCGGGTCGAGAGCGTCCCGGCGAACCGGGTCCCCGGCGCTCTCGAGAATTTCCGGCGGGAGCTCCGCCTGGACTCCGCCGAGATCTATCGGCGCGGGGTGCGGGAAGCCTCCGCGGCGGGCCGGGCGGTCCTTCTGTCGCCGCTCCCTGCTTCGACGCTGCAGTCCACGGACTCTCACGGCGAGGCGCTGAAGATCGAGGTCCTCCCGGACGGCTCGCACCTCTTTCGCGCGCTCCGGCGGTCGGGAGATCGGATATTCGCGGCCGGCATCCGGGTGCCGCCCGCCGATGCCCGCGCGATGCGGGCCATCGCCTCGGCGTGGAGCGACTACCAGAAGTTGGAGGTCCAGAAACCTTCCATCAAGGCCGCGAACGTCTCGACGTTCCTCCTGATCACGCTCGCGGTCCTCCTCGCTTCCATCTGGACCGGGATGACGCTCGCCCGCCGGATCACCGGACCCATCGCCGCCCTCGCGGAGTCCACCCGGCGCATCCGATCGGGCGACCTGTCCGCCCGGGTGGACGTCGTCGCGGACGACGAACTGGGAGTGCTCGTCGAATCGTTCAACAGCATGGCCGACGGCCTCCAGGAAGCGCGCGATTCCACCCTCCGGTCGAACGAGGAGCTCCAGGAGATCAACCGGCGGCTCGACGTCGAACGGCGCCTTCTGTCGACGGTCCTCGAGTCGGTCACGACGGGGGTGATCGCGTTCGACGCGAGCGGACGGATCACGGTCGCGAATCCGGCGGCGCGATCGCTCCTCACGCTCGGAGAGGCAGACGTCACTCTCGAGCGACTGGAAAGCCGGCCCGAGCTCGCTCCGCTCGTGTCGCTCCTCGCGGAGGCGGGATCCGGCTCCGCGCCCGCGAGCCCCCGCGAAATGATCCTCTCGGGGGAGGGGGGAGAGCGGCGCCTCGAGATCGCCCTGCGCCCCCTGACCGACGCCTCCGGAAGCGAGCGCGGGGGTTGGGTCGTCGCCGTGGAAGACTCGACCCACGTCGCGCGCGAACAGAAGCTCGCCGCCTGGAGCGAAGTCGCCCGGCGCGTGGCTCATGAGATCAAGAATCCTCTGACTCCCATCCGCCTCTCGGCCGAGCGGATCGCCCGGCGGCTCCGCCAGGGCGGGCCCGGGCTGCCGGAGGCGATCGAGCGCGGGACGAAGGTCATCGTCGAAGAGGTGACCTTCCTGAAGTCGCTCGTCGACGAGTTCTCCCGCTTCGCCCGGCTTCCGGAGATGAAACCCGAGCCGGTCGACCTGCCGGAGTTGACACGCTCGGCGGTGCGCCTCTTCGACGGCGCGCGGGACGGAGTCTCCGTGCGGGTGGAGTCCCGCCTGGCGCGCGAGAAGGTGCTCCTCGATCCGGATCAGATCAAGCGCGTCCTCATCAACTTGATCGACAACGCCCTGGAGGCGTGCGGTCCGAGCGGCAAGATCCAGGTCCGCCTCTCCGACGGCGCGCGCGGAGTCACGATCGAGGTCGCGGACACGGGACGCGGAATACCGCCGCGCGACCGCGAGAAGCTCTTTCTTCCCGACTTCACGACGAAAGGACGCGGAACCGGTCTCGGCCTCGCGATCGTCTCGCGCATCGTCGCCGACCACAAGGGGACCATCCGCGTCGAGGACAACCGGCCGCACGGGGCGCGGTTCATCATCGAGCTTCCCGCAGCGTGAAGAAGCGCCGAATCCTCGTCATCGACGACGAGAAGTCGATCCGGGAGACGCTCTCGGAGATCCTGACCGACGAGGGGTATGCCGTCACCGCCGTCGAGAGCGGGGAAACGGGCCTCCGCCGGCTCCTCGAAGAGAGCTTCGACCTCGTTTTCCTCGACGTCTGGCTCCGGGATCGGGACGGACTCTCGGTACTCGAGGCGGCGGACGGACGGCTGGCCGAGGTCCCCGTCGTCATGATCTCGGGTCACGCGAACGTAGAGACGGCGGTGCGGGCCGTGAGGCTCGGGGCGTACGACTTCCTCGAGAAGCCGCTCTCTCTCGACCGCGTCGTCCTGACCGCGCAGAAAGCCATCGAGCGGCGGGACCTGCTGGCCGAGGTGGCGAGCTTCCGGGGCCGCCTCGAGTCCGAGTCCGAGCTCCTGGGGGACTCGGCGCCCATGCGGCGGCTGCGGGAGGAGATCGCGCGGGTCGCGCCCACCGACGCCCGCGTCCTCATCACGGGCGAGAACGGGACCGGGAAGGAGCTTGTCGCCCGGCACCTGCACCGCCTCTCGAACCGGCGCGAGTCTCCGCTCGTCGAGGTCAACTGCGCCGCGATCCCGGAGGAGTTGATCGAGTCGGAGCTCTTCGGTCACGCCCGCGGCTCCTTCACCGGCGCGTCGGAGGATCGGCGGGGAAAGTTCGAGGAAGCCGACGGGGCGACGCTCTTCCTGGACGAGGTCGCGGACATGTCCGCCAAGACCCAGGCGAAGATGCTGCGGGCGCTCCAGGAAGGTCGTTTCACCCGGGTCGGCGGCTCGCGCTCCATCGCTTCCGACGCGCGGGTCTTCTCCGCGACCAACAAGAACCTGGCCGAGGAAATCCGGCGCGGCGCGTTCCGCGAGGACCTCTTCTTCCGGCTGGCGGTCGTTCCGATCCACGTCCCCGCGCTGCGCGAGAGGACCGACGACATTCCGGTGCTGGCGGAACACTTCCTTCGTCAGGCCTCGGTTCGCTTCGGGCGGAAGCCCAAGTCGCTTTCGGCCGACGCCGTGGACGCGCTGCGGGCCTGGGGCTGGCCGGGGAACGTCCGCGAGCTCAAGAACCTGATCGAGAGGCTCATGATCCTCTCGCCGGCCGAAGAGGTCCGGCGTGTCGACCTCCCGGACGGGATCGGAGGCGGCGACACCCCGGAAGGCCTGGCCCCCGACGCGCCGCTCCGGTACGCGCGGGAGGATTTCGAGCGCCGGTACATTCTCGCGGCCCTTCGGAAGAACCGGGGAAACGTGTCGCGGACCGCGGAAGCGCTCGACCTGGAGAGGTCGAACCTGTACCGGAAGCTGAAGGCCTACGGAATCGAGGTCGAGAGGGAGTAATCACTCCTCCAGCAGACGCAACTCCAGGACCTGCTCGCCCGAGAACCTCTGGAGTCTCAGGTAGTGCTCCGCCGTCATGAGCAGCGCCTCCGCCGGACACAGCCCGACGATCTCGGAGCCGACGATGGGAACGCCATGGCGCTCGGCCTCCGATCGGACGCACTCGAAGACCCGATGCAGCGGGGTCTTCTGAAAGTTCGTCATGTTGATCGAAACCTGGACCTGGCCCCGGTCCGCCAGCTCGACCGGCAGCGCCTTGACGTAACGGAAGCCGCCCCCGAGGTTTCGGATGGCTTTCGCGATGCGATCGGCGACCGCGAGGTCCCGGGTGCCGAGGTTCACGTTGTAGGCGATCAGCGGAGAACGGGCGCCGACCGCGACTACGCCGGCCGTCGGGTGGGGAGCGTCCGGCCCGAAGTCCGGCTTCCACTCCGGCGCCTGGATCTTCGTGGCGAATCCTTCGAACTGCCCCCTCCGAATCTCCGCGAGATTGCGGCGCTTCTCGGAGGTCGCGGAGTCCTCGTACAGGTAAACCGGGATCCCATGGCGCTCCGCGATCTCCTCCCCGATCTCCCGCGAGAGCGCCACGCACTCTTCCACGGTCACCCCGCGAATCGGAATCACCGGCACCACGTCGACGGCTCCCATCCGGGGGTGCTCGCCGGTGTGACGCCGCAGGTCGATTCGCGGGACGGCGGCATCGAAGAGCGCGCGCACCCCCGCCCGCACTCCCGCGGCATCGGCCACGAAGGTCAGCACGCTCCGGTTGTGCGAGGAATCGGAGGAAACGTCGAGGAGCCGGACCCCCGGCGCCCCCCGGACGGCGGCGGCGATCTCGGACACCCGTTTCTCGTCGCGCCCCTCCGAAATGTTCGGGACGCACTCGATGACCGTCCCCATGGCAGGATTCCCTCTCGCGGCAGTTTATAATTTCCACCACCGTGAGCCGGAGCGACCTCTTAGCGGATCGGGTGACGCGCCGCGTCCCGGCGGCAGCGCTTTGAGCGGAGCGCCGCCCACCGGAAACTATCCGGGCAACCTGAGCCTCCCCGCCGAGGTCCGCGAGAAGATCCTCTCGACGTTTCGTCACACTCTCGATCTCTACCGGGACGGGAAGGTCGACGACTGCCTGATCGGCTGCGACTTCATCCTGAAGATGGATCCCCGGTTCGGTCCGGCCCGGCAGCTCCAGGAGAAGGCCAGGAACCCCAAGGCGGACGTGAACATCGAGGAGCTCCGGGCGGTTCTCGAGGCTTCCTCCGCGGCCCCCGTCCGCCGGGATACCGCCGAGGTCCCGCTCGCGACGTCGGCGGCGCCGCCCCCCGAGCCGGTCCCGGAGCTCGAGCCCGCTCCGGACGAAGGCGAGGGCCTGGACTCCCTGTCCCTCGACTCGCTCTCCCTCGATTCCCTCTCGCTGAGCGGACCCGCATCGGATCTCGCAGCGCCCGGTTTCAGCCCTCCGCCGGGGCGCGCAGCGGAGGCTCCCTTCGACGACATGGGGTTGCCGCCCGAGACCAGTGAGGAACAGATTGCGCTGCTCCTGCGGCAGGGCGACGAGGCCCGAACCGCGGGCGACAAGCAGCAGGCGATCGAGATCTGGTCGCGGATCTTCCTGATCGACATCAACAACGCCGACGCGGTGGAGCGGATCGAGGAAACCCGCCGCGATATGTCCGAGGAGAGCCGCCGGGTTGCCGCCGCGCTCGAGGAGGGCCGGGAAAGCTATGCTCGCGGGGATCTGGACGCCGCCCGCAAGCAGTTCGACGCGGTCATCCCGCCCGAGGAACGGGTCGCTCCCCCGGCGCCTGGCCCGGCTCCTCGCCCGGAGCCCCCGAACCCCCACGATCTCTCCGCCATGACCCCGGCCGGAGACGTCCTGGCCGAGGAGATGGATCATTCCGGCCCTCCCGACCGCCGGCCCTGGACGGGACGGCGCAATGCGCGGGCAGAAGTCTCGACGCCAGCCGAGCCAGCCCCCTTACCGCCGCCGCGGGCAGGGGTCCGCGTCAACCCCCGAATCGTCGGTATCGCGGCGGTCGTCCTCGCGCTCGTGGCAGGCTGGGCATTCTTCTTCAGCCGGCGCCCGGCCAGGACCGAGGCGCCCCCCGCCGGGGCCGGTCCATCGCTCGAACACGCAACCGACCTTTTCCGGGAAGGGAAGATCGCCGAGACGACGGCGGAGCTCCGCCGGATCCCGCCGAGCAGCCCCGACTACGCGAATGCCCAGAAGCTCCTCGCCTCGCTCGGGCCGCCGTCCGATGTGGCCCCGGCGGTTCCCGCGCAGCCGGCAGCGGCGGCCGGCTCCGGCTCCTCCGCCGCACCGCCCGACGCCGCGGCCCGGCGCGCCGACGCCGAGCGGGCGTTGAGCGAGAAGCGATACATCGACGCGATGAAGGACTTCAGCCTTGCGGAACCCGCGTTTCGCGGCGACCCCACTTTCGGGTCTGAGATGGCGGCCGCCTCGGAGAGAGTCACCGAGCTCACCCCCGCCGTGAAGCTCTACAACGAAGGGGAGTACGAAAGCGCGATTCCGATGCTCTGGCGGATTCATCAGGCCCAGCGAGACAACCAGGACGCGCGGTCCTACCTCCTGCGCTCCTATTTCAATCAGGGGATCGCCCAGCTCCAGAACGGCCTGTACGAAAAAGCCAAGGAGTCTTTCGGCGAAGCGATCGCGCTCGACCCGCAGGATGCCGATGCCGCGCGCCATCGTCAGTTCGCCGAGCGCTACAAGAGCGGCAACCTCGACCTGCTCGCCCGGATCTACGTGCGATACCTCTCCCCGCGGCCGTGACCGCTCCGCCGGACCTCGACACCCCCGCGGGGGGCCAATCGGGCGACCCGCCGCTCGTCGACTTTCCCCTCCGGGCGGAGCCTGCGACCGACCTGGGGCTCCCGATTCCCGAACCCCCGCCGGTTCCGGCGCGGGGTCTGTCTCTGCTGCCGGACCGCGCAATTGGAACCGCCGCGGACGCCGCCGTATCCATTCTTCTCGTCCTGGCGGGATTGCTGGCCGCATACGCTGCCCGCGGCCGAACGCCGCAGTTCGCGGGTCTCGGCTGGGCGTCCGTCTTCGCGCTCTACGTCTCCTTTTTCGTGGTCGTCGTCCCGCTCGTCCTTTTCGGTCGGACCGTCGGGATGGCGCTCGCCGGGCTCGCCGCCCGCGACGAAGGAGCTGGCCGCCGCCTCACGCCGACCGAAGCAGCCCGGCGCTGGGCCGGAACCCTCGCGACCCTGGCGACCGTCGGTGTCCCGCTCTTCTTCACGGCGCGCGACCCCGACGCGCCGACGGTGGCCGACCGGCTGTCGGGCCGGACCCTGGCGCGGGACGTTTGACGGATCGCTCGTTGCGCGTGGCCGTCGCGCAGATCGACACCACCGTCGGGGACTTCGCCGGCAACTCCGAAAAGATCGTCGCGTTCGGGCGGCGCGCCGAAAAAGAGGGCGCGGACCTCGTGCTTTTTCCGGAGCTCGCCCTCTCCGGCTATCCGCCGAAGGATCTCCTCGAGCGCCGCTCGTTCCTCGCGGAGGCGGAGCGCGCGTCCTCCCGGATCGACCGCGAGACGGGATCCGCCGTGTGGCTCTACGGCGTCCCCCTCCGCAACCGCGCCGGGAGCGGCCGGCCCGTGTTCAACGCCGCCGTCGCGGCGCGCGTCGGCCGTCGCGTCGGCGAGTATCACAAGCGCCTGCTGCCGACCTACGACGTTTTCGACGAGGGCCGCTATTTCGAGCCGGGTAGGAAGCGGCCGCTCGTGCTGCGGGTGAAGGGGATGCGCGTCGGCGTCACGATCTGCGAAGACATCTGGAACGACAAGACCTTCTGGAGGCGGCCGCTCTATCCCAACGATCCGGTTGCGGAGCTCTCGCCGCTCCACCTCGACCTGCACGCGAACATTTCCGCCTCCCCCTACACGCTCGGTAAGGATCGGTTGCGGCGGCGCATGATGGCGCGGATCGCGAGGCGAACGAGAGTCCCGCTCGTGAGCTGCAACCTGGTGGGCGGCAACGACGGTCTCGTGTTCGATGGCGTTTCCTCGGCCTTCGACGAAAAGGGGCGGGTGGTCGGCCGCAGCCGCGCTTTCGAGGAGGACTTCTGGACGATCGACCTGCCGGGGGGGCGGGGCCCGAAGCCTCCGGAGGACAGCGACGTCGGCGGGCTGCGCAAGGCTCTCGTCCTGGCGCTCGCCGACTACGCCGCGAAGTGCGGATTTTTCGAAGCGGTGCTGGGTCTCTCCGGCGGGATCGACTCGGCGGTCACCGCCGCTCTCGCCGCCGAAGCGCTCGGCTCCCAGAAAGTGCTGGGGGTCGCGATGCCGGGGCCGTACTCCTCCAGGGGAAGCCTGCGGGACGCGCGCGACCTCGCGAAGCGACTCGGCATCCGCTTCGCCGAAGTCCCGATCGGACCCGTGTTCGACGCATACCGACGCGTCCTCGCCCCGTCGTTCGGCGACGGGGACTGCCGGGCCGCGGAGGAGAACATCCAGGCGCGCATCCGCGGCGCGCTCTTGATGGCGCTCTCGAACCGGTTCGGTCATCTCGTTCTCTCGACCGGCAACAAGTCCGAGATCGCGGTCGGCTACTGCACTCTCTACGGAGACATGGCCGGCGGTTACGCCCTCATCTCCGACATCCCGAAAACGCTGGTGTACGAGCTGGCGCGTGAGATCAATCGGGACCGGGAAAAGATTCCGGCCGCGACCCTCGCGAAGGAGCCGTCGGCTGAGCTCTCGCCCAACCAGAAGGACAGCGACTCCCTGCCGCCGTACTCCGAGCTCGATCCGCTGATCGAGGCGCTCGTCGACCTCTCCCTGCCGGTCGATCTGGCCGCGCGCCGGGCGAAGGTCCCGACGGAGGTGGCGCGGGACGTGGCGCGGCGAGTGGACCGGAACGAGTACAAGCGCCGGCAGATGCCTCCGGGCCCGAAGGTCACGGCGAAGGCATTCGGAGAGGGGCGGCGCTATCCGATCGCCCAACGCTTCGTTGTTTGAGGAGGCCGCCGAAGCGGCGGCGGGCCACGCCGAGAGGTACGTCTGGAAGGAGATCCCGGGCTCCTCGCACGACCACCTGCGCCGGCGCCTCGCGCGAATGCCCGCGGGACTCCGGCTCCTCGACCTCGGCGCGGCGGGAGGTCACCTCGGCCGCGCCGTGCGGGAGCGCTGCAGCTACCTGGCGGGGGTCGAGCCGGACCGTTCCCTTCCGGCTTCCGCCCGCGAGGGCTACGACGACTGGCGCACCGTGGACGCGCGGCACGCCGGCGAGTGGGACCAGCCATTCGACGTGGTCGTCTGCGCGGACGTCCTCGAACACCTGGCGAACCCGGAGGCATTGCTCGCGCGGATCCACCACTGGCTGCATCCCGAGGGCATCCTGCTCGCTTCGATTCCGAACATCGCAAACGTCTCGATCCGCGCGGCGCTCCTCTTCGGACGCTTCCGCTACACCGAAAGGGGAATCCTGGATCGCTCCCACCTCTCCTTCTACACGAGGGCGAGCGCCCGGCATCTCCTGACCGACTCCGGGTTCCGCGTGACGTCCATCCAGCCGACGGCCATGCCGTACGAGCTCGCGTTTCCGCTCCTCTCCCGCCGGGTCCTCGCGATCCCGACGCGCGCCTTCGCGCAGGCGACGGCGCGAGCGTTGCCCAGTCTCTTCGGCTACCAGTTCGTCTTCGAGGCCGTCCGGAAGTGAGTCGGGGCGCGCCGGGCGGAAAGGCGTCGCTCGTCGTGCCGGCGTTCGACGAGCGGGGACGCATCGAGCGCGCCATCGCGACAATCTCAGCGTGGCGCCGGTCGAAACCGGGGGGCTGGGACTGGGAGGTGATCGTCGTGGACGACGGCTCCTCCGACGGAACCGCCGACCTCGCCCGGCGGGCGGCGCTCGCCGAGGATCTTCCGATCGAGATCCTGCGGCACGAGACGAACCGGGGAAAGGGCGCCGCGATCCGGACGGGCGTCCTCGCCTCGACCGGAGACCCGGTCCTCGTTTCGGACACGGACCTCTCGACGCCCTTGACCGAGTGGGTGAAGCTCGCCGAACGGCTGCCCACTCGGCCCGTGGCGATCGGATCGCGGGCCCTGGACGAGGACCTCGTCCGCCAGCGGCAACCCTTCTACCGCCAGTTCATGGGGAAGATCTTCAACGGCTTTGTGCGGACCCTCGCGGTCCGCGGCATCCACGACACCCAATGCGGCTTCAAGCTCTTCCGCGGAGACGTCGCGCGGGATCTCTTCGCGGACGCACGAATCGACCGCTTCGCGTACGACGTGGAGATCCTCTATCTCGCGCGGCGCCGGGGAATCGAGATCGCGGAGGTTCCGGTCCTCTGGTTCAACTCCCCCGAGTCGAAGGTCTCGGTGGTCAAGGACTCGCTTCGGATGCTCCGCGACTTGGTGCGCATTCGCTGGATTCACCGGAGCCGGAACACGGAGGGAAATAAGCTCTAGGGGCTTCGTGTCCCCAGTCCCGTGTGCCGTGTCCCGAATATCGGCACCAGCCGCACCGCCACTCCCGCCGCGACGAGGGGCGCGAGCGCCGCGGTCGTCCGGAAAAACGCGGTTTCGACCAACCATGCCGGGCCCTCCACGGCAAGTGCCGGCAGGAACAGGTAGGCCGCGAACCCGCACCCCGCGAGCGCGAAAAGCACGGTGCCCGCGACCGACGGCCGCCCCGCCACGACCAGGGCGACGAGCGCCGCCAGCCCGATCCACGCGGCCGGCGGAGTCCCGGTCACTACGCTCGCAATGCTCTCTCCGAACCTCGGAATCAGCGCCCCGGGCTTCGAGAGGAGCGAGAAGTCGAAATCGCGGAGGGGAAGGCTTCCCCGGATCAGGCGGTGGGCCGCGATGACCAGCGCGGCCGGGAAAGCCAGGATCGCCGCCGCGCGGGCCCCGAATCCCCTTCGCGAGAACGCGGAGAGCGCCGCCACCAGAAATGCCGCCGCCACGAAAAAGAGACCCTCGTTCTTCGTCGCGGTGCAGACGAGCGCCGCGAGCGCCAGCCGCCGCGACGCGCCACGATCCGTCCTCTCGATCCGGTCGGCGAGCGACGTGCCGAGCAGCAGCACTCCGAAGGAGAGCGGCACGTCTGCCATCCCGGTCGTGAACGCGCGGTATAACGGCTCGAACTGGGAAAGGAGAGCCGCCGCCGCCAGGGCGAGCGGTCGAGCGGCGCCGCGCCGCCGGAGCCAGCCGAACAGGAGGAGCAGCGTGGCCACTTGGAGAAGGGGGAAGAGGAGAGCCATCGCGTGGTCGTCCCAGCGGCCCAGGAGGAACGCGATCCCGGCGTAGAGCATCGGCAGGCCGAGTGGATATTCCGGGTGCGAGAACGAGAGCGCGAGCCAACGGAAGAGCCGGTCGGGGATCTGGCGCTCCGCAAAGAACGTCTTCCCCTTGAAGCCCCAGATCGCCACGTAGTCGTTGGCCCACATCGGTTCGGTCATTGCGCGGAGCGCGTAGAGAGCCACTCCCACGACCAGGATCGCGAGCAGGAGCCGGGAGGCGCGGCGCTCGTCCACGGACTCCAGCGGGTCTCCCGGTTCCGCGCGCCGGTCCCGGAACCGAAGGAGCCGGGCGGGCAGCGCCACGATTGCGGCCAGGAGGAGAAACGGGAGCCAGCCGGGCGTGCCGTGGAACGAGAACGCGAGCGCGACGCAGCCCGCGACGAGCGCCAGTCCCGCGGCGAAACCCCACGAGACCCTCTCCGCCCGCCACGCCCTGCCGCGCGGGACGAGGGCGCCCGCGACGCCGTAGCCGACGGCCGCCGCCGCCAGCAGGATCGCCCCGACGGAGAGGAGGGATAGTGGAAGCCCGGTCACGGCGGATCGAGAAGGGCGCCGCCGGCAACGGTGGCGAGCACCCGCCACCCGGCCGGGACCGTCTCCCCGTACACCGCGGCGAGCCAGCGCGGAGGAACCCGGCGGGGCGCGAGCACCACGGGAATCGGAGCGAGCGCGTACGACGCGAGATAGAGGGCCGCCGTCGTCGGCGGATCCCGGAAGACCGCGACGCCGCGCGTGCCGGGCGGCACCTTCCGGCGGACGGACTCGAGGAAGGCGAAGTAGCGGCGGTCGAACGCCGCGCCGGAACCGGCGAGCCGGCGGAGGGCGAGATCCTGCGACGCCGAGTGCCGGAGAAAGGCGACCCGCTGGCGAAGCTCGGCCGGCCGGTTCTGGAGGAGAAAGAGGACGAGAAGGAGCGTCGCCGCGGCCGCCGCCGCGAGCCTCCGCGCTCTCACACCGGGAGCGGAAACGCGGCGCAGAGCTCGGCGACCGTCCGGCGGACCTCCCCGGCGACGGCGGAGTCGGCGCGCGACTCGAGGGTCCGCGCGATCGCGTCGCCGATCGCGTCCATCTCTGGCACGCCCATGCCGCGGGTCGTGACGGCCGGCGTCCCGATCCGGATGCCGGAAGCGACGAGCGGAGGCCGGGTGTCGAAGGGGATCGTGTTCTTGTTGACGGTCAGGCCCGCGCTCTCCAGCATCTTCTCCGCTTCCTTGCCCGAGAGCCCGGCCGCGCCGACGTCCACGAGCATGAGGTGGTTGTCGGTCCCGCCGGACACGAGGCGGAATCCGCGCGCGGTCAGGCGCGCCGCGAGGGTCCGCGCGTTCTCGACCACCCGGCGCTGGTAGTCCGAGAACTCGGGAGCGCCCGCTTCCGCGAACGCCACGGCCTTCGCCGCGATGACGTGCTCGAGCGGCCCGCCCTGCACGCCCGGGAACACGCTGCGGTCCAGATCCTTCGCGCGATCCGCGCGGCAGAGGACGAAGCCTCCCCGGGGGCCGCGCATCGTCTTGTGGGTCGTCGAGGTAACGAAGGCGGCGTGCGGGACGGGTGAACCATGGAGTCCGGCGATGATGAGTCCCGCGATGTGCGCGATGTCGACCATGAGGACCGCGCCGACCTCCTCGGAGACCTCGGCGAAGCGGCGGAAGTCGATCTCGCGCGGATAGGCGGACGCGCCCGCGATGATCATTCGGGGGCGGTGCTCCCGGGCGACCGCCGCGAGCTGGTCGTAGTCGATGCGCTCGTCCTCGCGGCGGACTCCGTATGCGACGACGTTGTATTCCTTGCCCGAAAACGAGAGCGGATGGCCGTGCGTCAGGTGCCCGCCGTGCGACAGGTTCATGCCGAGAATGGTGTCGCCGGGCTTCAGGACCGTGATGTACACCGACATGTTCGCCTGAGAGCCGGAGTGGGGCTGAACGTTGGCGTGATCCGCTCCGAAGAGCTTCTTGACGCGCTCGATCGCGAGCGTCTCGATCTTGTCGACGAACTCGCATCCGCCGTAGTAACGGCGCCCCGGATAACCCTCGGCGTACTTGTTCGTGAGGACGGAGCCCTGAGCTTCCCGCACCGCGCGGGAGACGAAGTTCTCCGATGCGATCAGCTCCAGACCCTCGTTCTGCCGCTGCTCTTCCCGGTGGATCCAGCCGGCCACGTCGGGATCCACGACGTCGAGGTCTCGGTCGAGGAAGGCGGCCGGAGAGTCCGTCGTCGTCGGGGCGCTCACGAGCGAGAGTCTACGACGAGCTCCCGGTACTCCGAGATGCAGTAGCTGTCGGTCATCCCGGCGACGTGGTCGGCGATCGCGCGGTAGAACTCGGGGCGAGGCCGGTAGTTGCGTTCCACCTCCGCCGGAACCTCCGGCAGCGCGATCTCGCGAAGGAAGGGGATCCCGAGGTCCTGGTGAAGGCCCTCGAGCACCGAGTCCGGCAGCAGGCGCGGGTTCTCGGAGTAGGCGTGGAAGAGGCCCGCTACCACCCGCCGCGCGCGGCCGTCGTGGCGGGAGACCGGAAAGGAATGGATGACGTGACGGTAGACGAACCGCCGCAGCTCTGCGTACAGCCGCCGGCCCTCGTCCGAAAATCCAACGAGATCGGCCGGCAGGCCTTCCCGGCGTTCCGCGAATGCCCGGGAGGTCGTGATGCCGTTCGCATCGAGCCACTTGTCGATGCGGGCTCGCGATGCGGCGACGAGGTCGAGCGTGAGGGTCGCGATCATTCCCCGGATCAGCGACGCGCGCCGCACCGTCTGGTCCTGCCCGCTGCCCCGCGCGGCCCGCGCGATTCGGGAAACCGCCAGCGCCTCGATGGCGTCTTCTCCCGCGAGCTCGATTCCATCCTCGAGGTCGTGGGTCTGTTGCGCGATCTCGTCGGACCAGTTGACGACCTGGGCCTCGAGCGTGCCGCCCGACTCGAACCGGAGGCCCTCGACGAAGTCGAGCGGGAAGGGGAAGTCGCGCCGCCACGTGGTGTGCTTGAAGATCCCCTCGCGGACGTCGTTCGTCAGGTTCAGCCCGGGCTCGGCATAGCGCCTCTCCAGCCGATCCACGACGCGGACCGACTGGTAGTTGTGCTTGAACCTTCCGGCTTCCGGATGGCTCTTCGCGAGCAGGTCATCGAGGACGTTCTCTCCGGAGTGCCCGAACGGCGTATGGCCCAGGTCGTGACCCAGGGCGATGGCCTCCGTCAGGTCCTCGTTCAGTCCCAGTGCGCGCGCGACGCTCCGGGCGATCTGCGAGACCTCGATCGTGTGCGTCAAGCGGGTGCGGAAATGATCCCCCTCATACGGAATGAAGACCTGCGTCTTGTGCTTCAGCCGCCGGAACGCGCGGGAGTGGATGATCCGGTCGCGGTCGCGGACGTACTGCGTGCGGTGGTCGTCCTCGTGGGCCGGGAGCGGGCCGCGCGGCCTCGTCGCCGGAGCGCTCCGGGAGGCCGCAATCGCCAGCCGCTCGTCCTCGAGCCGCTCGAAGTGGTCGCGCGTGAACGTCGGTGTGGCGAGAGTCATTTGTCCTCGAGTCGCCCGGAAAGGAGGAGGCTTCGGGCTGCGCCGATCAGATAGAGCGACCCCGCCACGATTATAGGGGTCGGATCGGGTTCCGCCGCGAGCGCCCCGAGAGCCGCCTCGAGGCTGTCCGCGGAATCCGCGCCGGGCCGGATTTCCGAGGTTCGCCGGCGGAGCTCGTCCACCGAGGCCGCGCGCGCGGAGGGGGCCGGCACGAGATGCACCGACGCGAAAAGCGGAAAGAGCGTCGCCGCCATCGTTTCGACGTCCTTGTCGGCCATCGCGCCGAAGACGAGCCGCGCGCGTCGCGCGAGGCCCGCGTCTTCCACGAATCGAGCCAGCGCGAACGCCGCCTGAGGATTGTGACATCCGTCGAGGAGGACAGTACGACCCTCAAGGGACATCTTCTCCAGCCGTCCCGGCCACCGGGTCGCGGCCACGCCGGCAGAGATCGCACCGGGTCCGAGCCGGAGTGCCGCCCCGGAGAGCAACTCGGCCGCCCGCACCGCGAGAGCCGCGTTGTCGGCCTGGTGCCGGCCGGGAAGCGGCGTCGCGAGGTCGTAACGGCCGCGGGGTGTGACCAGGGAGAAGCGCGTTCCGTCCGGCGAGGTCGCGACCCCGGAGACCCGCACCTCTTCCTCCGCGAGGTGAGCGACGGCGCCGCACTCCCGGGCCGCCTGGAGAAGCGCCTTGCGCGGCTCCTCCTCCCGCGGTCCGATCAAGGCCGGACGATCGCTCCGGAAGATCCCGGCTTTCTCCCGGGCAATCGCCGCCAGCGTGGTGCCCAGCTCCGCCGTGTGATCGAGGCCGATCGACGTCACGACCGACAGGTTTGGCGGCGCCACGTTCGTCGCGTCGTAGCGGCCCCCCAGGCCGACCTCCAGGATCGAGAGGTCGAGGTCCCGCTCCGAGAACGACACGAACGCCGCGGCCGTCAGGGCTTCGAAATAGGTCACGGGGATGACCGGCGGGGCGTCCGCCGCGAGAAAGACGGTTTCCAGAGCCCGGTCGAGCTCGCCGTCGGAGAGGTCCGTTTCCTCGACCCGGATCCGTTCACCGGCGCGGGCGAGGTGCGGCGACGTGTAGAGACCGGCGCGAATGCCGCCGGCGCGCGCGATGGCGGACAGGGCCGCCGCGGTCGAGCCCTTGCCGTTGGTCCCGGCGATGAGGACGGACGGCACCCGCCGCTCGGGACGGCCCAGCCGGTCGCACACGGCGTCGATCGCGGCGAGGCCGAGCTTCATGCCGCGGGGAGCCAGGGTGTCGAGGCGGGACAGGTTCGAAAAACGATCCGCCGGTTTCTCTACGACGTCACGCCGCCTTCCAGAGAAGCTCCAGGCACCGGACGAGCGTCTCCTTCATCTCGGAGCGGTCGACGATGAAGTCGAGCATGCCGTGCTCGAGGAGGAACTCCGAGCGCTGGAATCCTTCTGGAAGCGTCTGCCGGATGGTCTGCTCGATCACCCGGGGTCCCGCGAACCCGATGAGCGCATTCGGCTCGGCGACGTTCAGGTCACCCAGCATCGCGTAAGAAGCGGTGACGCCGCCGGTCGTCGGGTCGCTCATCACCGAGACGAACGGTATGCGGCTCTCCGCGAGCCGGGCGAGCGCCGCCGAGATCTTGGCCATCTGCATGAGGGAGAGGATTCCCTCCTGCATGCGCGCCCCTCCCGACGTGGAAACGACGATGAGCGGCTTTCTCTCGGTGACCGCCCTCTCGGCGGCGCGCGTCACCTTCTCTCCCACGACCGATCCCATCGATCCCCCCAGGAAGAAGAACTCCATCGCCGCGATCAAGACCGGAACTCCGCCAACCGTTCCGGAGCCGACGAGGACCGCCTCCGAGCTCCCGACGTTCTCCTCCGCGCTTTTGATCCGGTCCCGGTAGCGCTTCGAGTCCCGGAACTTCAGCGGATCGACCGAGCGAAGGTTGCCGTCCTGCTCCACGTACCTGCCGTCGTCGAAGAGCATCGCCAGCCGCTCCGGGGCGGAGAGCCGAAAGTGGTATCCGCATTTCGTGCAGATCTTGAAGTTCCGCGCGAGCTCCTTGTTATAGAGGATTTCCCGGCAGCTGTCGCACTTGACCCAGAGACCTTCCGGGACCTTGCTGCGCTTTTCCCGCGGCTCCTTGGGGGCGCGGTCTTTCTTGAACCACATGAGAGCGGGGAATGGTAACAGCTCTAATGCGGACCGGCGGACGGCGTCGGGGCGTAAGGCACGACCCGCCGCCTCCCGGCCCCGTCGGTCTCGATCCGGCTCTCGACCCCGAACGCCCTCCGG
Source organism: Acidobacteriota bacterium (assembly GCA_038327245.1). GTDB lineage: Bacteria > Acidobacteriota > Thermoanaerobaculia > UBA5066 > Gp7-AA6 > Gp7-AA6. The sequence continues at coordinate 19,795 of JBBQKV010000008.1, read as the reverse complement.
AGGAGCTCCGCCGTGAGGGTCTCCTCCGGGGAGCCGGCCGCCAGCGTCCGCCCGGCGCGGAGGAGGACGACCCGGTCGGCGACGTCGGAGGCCAGGTCGATCTCGTGCGTCACCAGGACCACGGTCGTTCCCCGTTCCCGGTGGACCCGCGCGAGCAGCTCGAGGAACTCGAGGCGGTGCCGCGGGTCCAGACCGGCGGTCGGCTCGTCGAGCAGCCAGAGCTCCGCCTCCTGCGCGAGAGCGCGCGCGAGAAACACGCGACGCTTCTCGCCCCCCGAGATCGCGGACGCGTCCCTCTCGGCGAGCCCTTCGACGTCACACGCCCGCATCGCGGCAAGGGCGCGTTCGCGGTCGCCGGGCGAGTCCGCGGAGAAACCGCGCGCGTAGGGGGCCCGCCCCTGGAGGACCAGGTCCAGGCATCGGATGGGAAACACGAGGTCGGACGCCTGGGGCAGGTACGCCGTCCGGCGCGCGGTGTCGCGGCGCGGCAGCGAGGAGAGCGGCCGTCCGTCGAAGAGAAGCTCGCCTCCGCCGGGAGCCACGACGCGGGCCACGACCCGCAGGAACGTGGACTTGCCCGAGCCGTTCTCGCCGAGCAGGGCAACGACCTCGCCGCGCCCGACGACCGCGTCCATCCCGACGAGAGCCCGCGTCGCGCCGTAGGACGCGGTCAGGCCGCGCGCCTCGATGAAGGGCGTCATGGATTTTTCAGCAGGAGCCACGCGAAGATCGGCGCTCCGATTGCCGCGGTCACCGCGCCCACGGGCAGCTCCGCCGGCGCGAACGCCGCGCGGGAGACCGCGTCCGCCGCGACGAGCAGAGCCGCCCCCGCCACGGCCGACACCGGGAGCAGCGTGCGCTGGTCGTTCCCTACGGCGGCGCGGACCGCGTGCGGAACCAGGAGGCCAACGAAGCCGATGATCCCGGCGAAGGCGACCGCGGCGCCCGTGAGCAGCGAGGCGGCGAGGAACACGACCCGCTTGGCGCTCTCGACGTCGACGCCGAGAGCGGCGGCGTTCTCCTCCCCCACCACGAAGAGGTTCAGCCGCGCCGCGAACGCGAGAAGCACCGCGAGGCCCGCGGCCCCGTAGGGCGCCAGGGCGAGCGCCTTCCCCGGGGTCGCGTCCGCCAGGCTTCCCATCATCCAGAACAGCATCGTCCGCGCGGTCTGGCCCGAGGCGACCGAAAAGACTCCGAGGAGAACCGCGGAAAAGAAGGCGTTGGCGATCAGGCCGGCGAGCAGCAGCCGCTGGAGGTCGAGGCGCCCGCCGCGGCGGGCGAGCGCGGCGACCACGAGGGAAGACGCGACCGCGCCCGCAAACGAGGCGGCGGGCGACACGAGGGGCGAGAGCCCCACGAGGGCGGCGAGGGCCGCACCGGTCGCGGCGCCTCCGGACGTGCCGAGCAGAAAGGGATCCGCGAGCGGGTTCTTGAGCAGGGCCTGCAGCGCGGCGCCGGCGACGGCCAGGCATCCGCCGACCAGCGCGGCGAGCAGCACGCGGGGAGCCCGCAGCGAGGCGACGAGTCGCGCGGTCTCCCCCGCCTCTCCCACGCCCGAAAGGAGGTCGGGCAACGAGAGCCGGACGCCTCCGACCGAGAGGCCCACGAAAACGCTGACCGCCAGGAGGACCCCCGCGGCGGCCAGACCGGCGGCAGTGCTCCGCCGCTTCACGGAGTCTTCCGCTCCGCCCGGGGGTGAAGCGCCGCCGCGAGCTCTTCGAGGGCGTCGAAGACCCTCGGCCCCGGCCGCGACAGCGCGGCTTCGTCCATCCAGACGACGCGCGCCCGGCGCGTGGCGCCGCGCGAGAGCGCTCCGCCGGAGAGAAATTTCTGGAAGGTCGGCCGGTTCTCCGGCGAGGCCGGAAGAACCAGGACCTCGACCGGCGCCGTCGTCAGGTACTCCGGAGAGACTACCGGCCAGCCGGGTCTCGCGCGGAGGAGATTCTCGGCTCCCGCGTCGGTGAGCACGTCGTCGAGAAAGGTTCCGCCCCCCGCGGCCTGCGGGGGGTCCGGCCAGACGAGGAGAATTGCACGCGGTCGCGCGCGACCCGCGCTCTGCGCCCGGACCGCCTCCCGGCGCCGCGCGAGAGAAGCGACGAGCCGGGCCGCCGCGTCGCGGCGCCCGAGGGCCTCCCCGCAGAGTCGGATGCTTTCCAGGACGGCGTCGAGCGAGCCCGTCGGCAAAGTCAGTACGCGCACTCCGGCGGCGGCGAGCGCCGACACGGGGCCCCTCGCGTTACCCTCCCGCGTCGCGAGAACCAGATCCGGGCGAAGCGACGCGACTTTTTCGGCGCTCACCTCGAGCCCTCCGACCCGCGGAATCGAAAGCGCCGCCGGCGGATAGTCGGAGTAGTCCGAGACGCCTACGAGGGAGGTCCCTGCCCCGAGCGCGAAGACGATCTCGGTCAGGTTCGGAGCGAGGGCGACGATCCGGCGCGGGGGTGCGGCTGGACCCGGAGGCCGCGCGGACTCCGCACGGCAGGCGAGCACGGCGAGGAGCGCTGCCAGCAAGAAGACGAGTCGGTGGCCGTGAACTGCCGGGAGCTCAGGTCGGACGAGTCGCGAGTCGCGGGTCAGCCGTGCGATTCGGCCTCTTCGAGGTCGTTGGGAATGCCCAGGCGCATGCAGGCAGCGTCGTACATCTGTCTCGCCGCCTTCTGGGCGTTCTGAAGGTCCGCGAGGCGGTCTTTGACCTTCGCCAGCTCCGCCTGGATCTCCTGTTCGGCGTCGCTGATCTCCTGGCGGGTCACGTCGAGCGTGTGTTCGTAGAATTTCTTCTGGTCCGGGGACAGACTCATTCGCTTCTTCCTCCACCCATCAAGGCTTCATGTCCACGACTACGGTACATCTTACGCGGCCGCTGCGCGGCCGGAAGAGAGAGCTGGCAATTGCGGTCCGCAGAGCGTTCGGGGCAGGTCCCACGGACCTGCACCCGCGTAGCTATCCATCCTCAAGGCTTGACGTCCACGACCACGGTACGCCACATTCTTACTGGTACGCCCTTCTTGGTCGCGGCGCGGAACCGCGACCCTCTCACGGCGTCGAGCACGATTCCGTCGATCCCGGTCCTCCCACCGATCCCCCTCTGCACCCGGGCGTCCGCGACCCGACCGTTTTCGTTCACGAGCACGAGGACCACGACCTGGCCGGCCACCCGCTGCTGCCGCGCCATCGCCGGATAGGCGATGCGCGGCGGAGCGAGCAGCGTCGGCTCGATCACTCCGGGACCCGGGCCGACGAGATCCCCGCGCACGACCTCCGGCTCGGCGGGCGGGGGCGCGGCGCGCGGGGCTTCCCGCTGCACCGCGGTCGGCTCGGGCGCGGGGGCGGCTTCGGCTGGGGCGTCGCGGGGCGCCGGCGCGACCGCGACGGCGACCTGCGTGGGCCCCGGAGGCGCCGCCGTGGGCAGGGACGGCGGCGGAGCCGGGAGCGTGCGCGCCACGGCTTCCGGAGGCGCCGCAAATGTCGGAACGTGGCGCGGCGTGGCGCCCGGCACGGCTCCCGCCAGCGCCGCCGCCTTCTGCTCCTTCAACGCGGCCACCCTCTTCGCCGCCAGTTCCCGCTGCACCTCGTGCTGGACCGCGCGGGGGTCCGGCGCGGGGGGCGCGGAAACGGGAGGCGTGAGGCTCGCTGCCGCCGATTCCGTCACGGCCGGCGCGGGAGTGGGAGCCGTCGCCGGGGCGGGAGCGGGACTCCGGCGCGCGAGAACGACCGCCAGGATGCCTCCGATCACGAGGACCGCAGCCATTCCCAGGTAGAGCGGCGCACGGCTCCTTCTCTCCGATTCCATGCGCGTGGCCGAGAAGGATCCGAAGACTTCGCTCCCCCTCGCGCTCTCTTCGCCGGCAGCCGCCGGAGGTTCTGCGGCGAGCAACTCAGCCGCCGCCGGGGGCGGAGCAAAGGGCGGCGGCGCCGCGGGAATCGGAACGGGCCCGGGCGGCGGCGCCGCTACCCGCACCGCCTCCGCCGCGCGCGCAGGCGCGGCGGCCGCCTCCGCTTCCTTCAGCCGGTTCAGGTAGATCGCGACGTCCGCGCTACCGGGAGCGGGCGTGTAGGAGTAGAGGATCGACTCGAGGTCCCGGAGCATCTCGGACCCCGTGGCGTACCGGGCGTCCGGCTCGCGGGCCAGCGCTTTCAGAACGACGGCGTCGAGCGCGGCGGGCACGTCGGGGTTGAGCTGTGAGGGCGCGACGACCTCCGCCTTTCGCACGAGCTCCAGTACGACCATGTCGGTGGCGCCTCGAAAGAGACGTTCCCCGGTCAACATCTCGTGCAGGACGCTGCCGAGGGAAAAGAGGTCGCTCCGGTGGTCGATCGGCTTGCCCCAGGCCTGCTCCGGCGACATGTACTGCAGCTTTCCCTTGAGCGATCCGCTCTCGGTCTGCGACACCTTGCGGTCCGCCTTCGCGATGCCGAAGTCGCAGAGCTTGATCTCCCCCTCGTGAGAAATCAGGATGTTCTGCGGCGACACGTCGCGGTGGACGATGTGAAGGTCTTCGCCCCGCGCGTCGCGCCGGCGGTGGGCGTAGTCGAGCGCCGAGGCGACCTTGCTCGCAACGTACACCGCGAGCGGAACGGGCATCGGGAGACCCGCCTGCCGCCCCGCGACCAGGAGGGAGCGCAGGTCGGTGCCCTCGACGTACTCCATGGCAATGAAGTAGCCGCCCGCCTGGATCTTCCCGAGGTCGTAAATGTGGACGATGTTCGGATGATTCAACTCGGCCGCGAGCTTCGCCTCGTCCGCGAACATCGTGATGAACTCGTCGTTGTCCGCGATGTGCGGCAGGATCTTCTTGATCGCGACCGTCTTCTGGAAGCCCTCCACGCCGCTGCGGCGGGCGCGAAAGACCTCGGCCATGCCGCCGCTCGCGATCTTCTCCAGGAGCTCGTACTGGCCGAAGCGGTCCGGACCCTCGGGCGCGACGGCCTCCCGTGGCTCGGCGCGGCGCGAACCGCTCGGCGTGGAGTCCGCGCGCACCGGCGTCCCCGGCGACGTCTCCTTCGGGCGCGGGACCTTGATCCTCAGGGTCTCCGAGATCATCCGGTCGAGGTCTTCCTGTCCCGCCTTGCGCGGCGCTGCGGGGGCCTTCACGGCCGCGCCCGGTCGGGTCGTCACCCCGGAGAGCGTGTCGCGGAGCCGGCGCTCCATCTCATCCTCGCCGGAGAGCCGGGCGGGCGGAGCGGGCGGCGGCGCGGCCTTCGCGCCCGGTTGGGTCACGGCTTCCGCGGGCTCGCGACCCAGCTCTTCCAGCAGGTCGGAGAAGATGTCGCTGGACGTCAGCGAGTTCGTCGGAATGCGGGCAGTCTTCGCTTCCCGGCTGGTCGCGTCGAGAGCCGCCCGAACCGCCGCGACGATCGTTCCGTCGGTGAACGGTTTCGGTACGATTTCAAAGGCGCCGATCTTCTGGGCGTCCGCCTTCGTGTTGGAGCCGGAGTACCCGACCGGAAGCAGCAGGATAGGAGGCGCTTCGAGTCCCCCTTTGTTCCGGATCGCTCGAATGACGTCGGCGCTCTGCATGCGCGGTAGCTTGCCCCCGAGGAGCACGACGTCGAACCGGGCGGACTCGAACGCCGCCAGCCCCTCTTCCCCGTCATGAGCCTCCGTGACGGCGAAGTCCGGGAGAGCGAGCAACGAGCGGACGCGATTGCGGTCCCGCTGCTCGTATTCGATCAGAAGTACGTTTTTTGCCATCGGATTGTCGGCTTTCGCCGGGAAAAGCACTTCGATGATAAGGCATCACCGCCGAAAAACCAATCAGGGACGGGAGTTTGGCGGCGCGGGAGCGCGCGCGACCATATAATTCGCGCCGGGATTTTCAGGAGCGCACATGTCCGGCCACAGCAAATGGAGCACGATCAAGCACAAGAAAGGCGCGGCGGACGCGAAGCGCGGACGGCTCTTCACGAAGCTGATTCGCGAGATCACGATGTCTGCGCGTCTCGGCGGCGGCTCGGCGGAATCCAACCCCCGGCTTCGCAAGGCGATCGACGACGCGAAGGCCGTGAACATGCCGGCCGACAACATCAAGCGGGCCGTTCAGCGCGGCACGGGCGAGCTCCCCGGCGTCATCTATGAAGAGGTGACGTTCGAGGGATACGGTCCGGGAGGAGTGGCGATCCTGATCGAGGCGATGACCGACAACAAGAACCGCACGCTCCCCGAGATCCGCACGATCTTTTCGAAACACGGCGGCAACCTGGGCGAGTCCGGCTCGGTGAAGTTCCTCTTTCAGAAGGTGGGTTACATCGCCATCGAGAAAGACAAGGCGAGCGAGGACGACGTGATGGAAGCGGCCATAGAGGCGGGGGCGGACGACGTCTCCTTCACGGACCAGCACCACGAGGTGCAGACGTCGCCGGAGATGCTCCCCCAGGTCAAGGCGAAGCTCGAGGAGAGGGGTCTGCCGCTCGCGGTCGCGGAGATCTCGATGATCCCGACGACCGAAGTCACCCTCGACCAGCGCAAGGGTGACCAGACGATGAAGCTGATGGAGGCTCTCGAGGATCACGACGACGTTCAGAACGTCTGGGCGAACTTCGACATCGCGGAGGCGTAGTCCCGATCTCCTTGATCACGCTCGGTCTCGACCCGGGTATCTCCGCCACCGGCTACGGCGCCGTCGTCTTCGATCGGGGCTCTCTCACGCTGGAGCGCTGCGGCGTGTGGCGCCCCCCCAACGGCCTCGCCTTCGCGATGAGGCTGCACTTTCTCTTCGAGCATCTCGCCCTTCTTCTCGGTGAGCTCCGGCCGGAGGCGGTCTCCGTCGAAACCGTTTTTTCCGCGAAGAACGTCTCTTCGACCGTGAAGCTGTCGCACGCGCGCGGGGTCCTGCTCGCCGCGGCGGCCCAGTTCGGCATCCCGGTCTTCGAGTACGAGCCGCGGCTCGTCAAGAAAGCGATCGTGGGTTACGGCCAGGCCGAGAAACCCCAGGTGCGCGCGATGGTCCTGGCGCTCCTCGCTCGGCCGCGGGATCGCGTCCCGCTGGACGCGGCGGACGCGCTGGCCCTCGCGATATGTCACCTCCACGCACGGCCCCCGGCCCCGTGAGTTGCTATCATTCCGGCTCTCCATGTCCTTCCAGGGCTCCCTTCGAGAACTCCAGCTCCCCGACATCATCCAGCTCGTCTCCACCTCCGGAAAGACCGGCAAGTTCTTCCTGAGCCGTGACGACGAGCGCGGCTCGCTCTACCTGAAGCACGGACGAATCGTCCACGCCGAGGTCGCCGGTCTGGAAGGCGACGAGGCGGTTCACGTCCTCGCCTCCTGGAGTTCGGGGGATTTCCGGTTCGAGCCCGGCGTGGAGACCGACCGCGTTTCGATCCACAAGTCGAACACGCACCTGCTCATGGAGGCGGCGCACCAGCACGACGAGTGGCGGGTCCTGTCCCGGAAGGTGCAGGGACTCGACTCCGTCCCGACGCTCGCGGCCGCCGACGCCGGCCGCCCGGTCACGCTGTCGCCCGCCGAGTGGGGGCTGATCGTTCGGATCGATGGGAAGAAGAGCGTTCGGGAGCTCGCGAAGGAATCGGAATCGTCCTCCTTCGACGTCGCGAAGCTCCTCTATGGCCTCGTGACGGCGAACCTGGTGGAGATGTTGACTCCGTCGCGCGAACGAACGCCGTCGAGCGCCGGCGACGAGCGCCGAGTGCTCGAGATCCTCTGCACGCGCATCAAGCAGGAGGCGGAGCTGGCGCTCGGCGGGGAGAGCAGCCCGGCGCTCGAACGCGCCCACCGCCGCGCGCTCGCCGGCATCGAGAGGGGCGCGGGACTCGAGGCGCTCCGGGTTCTCGTTTCCGAAACCGAGAAGGCGATTTCCTCCCGCCGCGGCGCCGCCCCGAGCAAGGCCTTCCAGGAAAAGATGCCGGTCGTCCTCCAGCGCAAGGCCTGACCCCGATTTCCTCGCGGCACGTCGCGGCGGCCCTGCTTTCCGTCTTCGCGGGAGCGGGGTTCTCGACCGGTCAGACCCTCCCGACGCCGAGCCCGACGCCCTCGGCCGCTCCCGGCGAGGTGACGCCCCCCGCCTCGCCGACTCCGGTTCCGGCGGCGCCGCCGGCTCCCGTGCCGCCCCCGGACCCCGAGAAGACCGGCATCTTCCCGGACGTGAACGTCTATCTGCCGGAGGGGCGCGCCGACATCCGGTTGCTGAAGCCGATCCGGAACTCTCTCTTCGAGAACCAGATCAACTACAACTTCGTGTCAGGGGACATCTCGGCATTTCTCCGCTACAAGTACTACGGGCGCCGCGCGACCTCCACGTTCACGTTCTTCGACTCGATCGAGTTCGAGGAGCTCGAACAGCTGTCCAACGACTTCTCGCGCACCCGGGGCGCCCTTTATCTCCAGCGCCGTCCCATCAATTACTACAATCGGCTCTACGGCCTCCTGGAGTTCGACCGCCTGACCTTCTCCCGGCCGATCGACCACCCCGACGCCAATCGGACGAACGTCTATGCCAAGTTCGGATACCAGTTCGGGACCCCGTCCGACGAGCGGTCCAACGCGGTGGTCGGCGAGGCGCGCGACCGTGTCTTCGACCTCTTCACGGCCTATCGGGAGGTGGGGCCGCGGGGGCGGGGCCTTTCCGTGGCAGCGACGTGGGGCTTCGATTTTCTGGGGGGTGACTATCGCTACGTCAAGACCGAAATGGAGGCGCTCCAGGCGATTGCTCTTCCCCGGCGCCACCGCCTCGTCCTCCGGTTGCACGGGGGCTATTTCCCTTACAAGAAGAGGGAGCGCGAGGAGTTCGACCCGGAGCTCGGAACGCCCTTCTCGATTCCGCGGTACGAGCTCTTCCGACTGAACGGACGCCAGGAGCTGAAGGGTTACCGGGGCACGGAACGGGGACCCAATGAGGCGTACCTGACGGCCGAGTACGTTCTCCCGGTCTTCACCGAGAACCCCCGGCGGTTCCTGGGTCTCGACTGGAACAGTTTTTACGTCATCGGGTACTCGGGCGCCGGAAACGTGGGCAACGAGAGTTCCGTTTATACACGGCTTCGGGACTACAAGGTGGACGCCGGGGCGGGCTTCGAGGCCGCGCTGTCGGTCCGGAGATACCGGGCTTTTCTCGGAGTGCTCGTCGCGAAGACGGTCGTCAACGGGGTCAAAGGCCCCCGGCTCCTGATCACGCTCAAGTCGTATCGGTAGGCGGAAAGCGGAACGGGAGGCGGGAAGAGGCTCGAAGACGCATCGGCTTACCCTTCCAGGGTAACGGCTTACAGGCCAAAAACGTTTGGCGAAATGCCGTTTTGGGCTTATTCTATTCGGCACAGCGAATTCCCCGGTCAGTTCGAAAGGAGCATTCATGAAGGCAAAGCGTTCGGCGCTCCTCGCCCTCGTCTTCTGCTTGGTTGGAGCGTCCGCTTTCGCGCAGATCGCTCCCAACAACCAGGGGGACATCGGCCTCTTCACCATGCCGACGGCCGACAATCCCCGGGCGGGGCAGCTGACGCTCGGTCTCTACGGGTGGCTCGAGCGCCTGGTCGCTGGCGAGTTGACGACCGACGGGAACCAGAGGACTCGCCTCTACAACCACTGGGCCGGGGAGGGCTCGGTCGGGTTCGGACTGACGGACCGCTGGTCGATCTTCATGAGCGCGGGCTGGGAGGACCGGAAGAGCCGGGGAGGTTGGCAAGGGGGGTTCGTCAACGGGCTGCTGTTCCGCGCACCCTTCGACGTCGACGAATCCCGGAAGGTGCGGATCGGCACCAAGGTCAACCTGGTCTCCGAAGCCGATGCCGACTTCCGCGTGGCGGCGTTCCTCGCCGCTCACGTCCCCGTCGGAAATTCCTCGATCCGACAGGACGAGCAGTTCTTCGTGGCCGACGAGATCAACTCGCGCCGCGCCGACTGGGAGTGGGGAGCCGTGATGACGAAAGGCATCTTCACGGCGATGGGTAGCTACACGTTGAGCGGCCGCCACGACCAGGACTTCCGGACGTCGAACCGCCTCCGGTTGGGCGCCGGCGTGGACGTGCCGGTCCTGCCGTTTCTTCACCTGATCGGCGAGCTCGACCGCAACATTCTGGACGGCGGCGATTTCCCCGAGGACGACTACTCCCTCTTTTACGCCGGCGCGCGGTTCTGGCTCGGCCATACGGGTCTCGCCATCTCGACGGCTTTGAACATCAACGTGGATCAGATCGTCCAGGCGCACTGGGGCCCGGCGCCGGTCGGAGGCCTCGTCGGAATCACGTACGCGCCCTGGCCGCCTCCCCCGCCACCGCCGGTGGTCGTTCCACCGCCCGCGGCCGAGGTCATCGAAGAGGTTCCCCTGCCGGCTCCGCCCGCTCCGGCGCCGGCGCCACGAGCGACCAGTGACGAGATCTACTTCGACGCCGGCAGCGCCCGGCTGACCAACATCGCCAAGGCGATCCTGGACGGCGTGGCCCTGCGGATGAAGAATGATCTCAACTCGACGGCCGTCGTCTCGGGCTACTCGGACAACGCCGGAAGCGAGGCGTCGACCCTCGACATCTCCCGCCGCCGCGCCGCTGCTGCCAAGGAATACCTGGTGACTCGCCACGGAATCGACCCCGGCCGGATCACCGCAGTCGGCAAGGGATCGCTCGAGCCGGCCTACGACAACTCCAGCGCCGAGGGTCGCGCGAAAAACAGGCGCGCTTTGATCGTGGTCACGCTAGTCTCCGGTACGTGAGCCGAGAGGCCCGAGACAGCTCTTCGAAGCCCCCTCCCCACGAGGGGGCTTTTTCAGATCCGCCTCGGTCGGTCCCCGGGGTGGAGGAAGCGGCGCCGTCGCCAACCGGCGGGCTCGCGGTCGTGGCGACGGCGGCCGCAGTCGCCCTCCTCTATTACGGGCGCCATCTCTTCGTGACGGTTGCCTTCGCGCTCTTTCTCGCTTTCGCGATGCGCCCGTTCGTCTCACTGCTCGAAAGGGCCGGCGTTCCGCGGGTCATTGCCATCCTGCTTCTCATCTTCCTGCTGGTCGGCGCGGTCGTGCTCCTGGTCATCAACGTCACGGCCCAGGCGAACGAGCTCTATCAGCAGCTCCCCCGCTACCAGATCCGCATCCGGGAGCTCGTCTCGAACGTGATGCAGTTCATCGACCGGCTGCGGGAGAGGATGGGGAGCATCCTGCCGCAGGACGCGCGCGGGGTCCGCGAGGTCAAGATTTCGGAGTCACCGTTTTCCACCACGCGCGTCTTTCTCGAAAAGATCGGCGCGACGCTCGGATTCGTGCTCTTCGCGGCCGCGGTCCCCTTCCTCACGTTCTTCATGTTGAAGGACCGGGAGAAATTCGGCCGGGTCATCGAGGGGATGTTCGCGAGGAGCGCCCGGTTCGGCAAGGTGGACGTGACCGGTGCCATCTCGCAGAAGATGACCTCCTACGCGCTCGGGCTCTTTTTCGTGATGCTCATCATGGCCTCCGCGACGACGGTCGCGCTCATGATCCTGCGCGTGAACTACTACTACCTGCTGGGGCCGCTCGCGGGGATGGCCATTCTCGTCCCCTACGTCGGCGTGCTCTTCTCCACGATTCCGGCGGTGGCTGTGGCGTACTTTCAATTCGACCTGAGCAAGGCGCTGATCGTCCTGATCGTCTACACCGGACTGCAGTTCCTGGAGGGGAACGTGCTGACGCCTTTCATCGTGGGGGGCAAAGTGCGGCTCTTCCCGCTCACGATCATGATCGCGTTCATCTTCTGGGGCTCGATCTGGGGGATCCCCGGGGCGATGCTCGCGGTTCCGCTCACGTCCGCGATCAAGGTCGTCTGTGAGCACGTCAAGGGCTGGGAGGGCGTCGCGAGGCTGCTGGGCGATCCGGATCCGACCGCGCGGACCGCCGGAAAATCGGACCGGGACCCCCGAGCCTAGGACCTCGGTCTTTTCGACAGGGACAGCAGGCTCCCGACGAACCCCGCGGCCGCTCCGACCGCCGGCAGCATCAGCGCCGTCGGCAGGTCCAGGAATCCGACCCAGAACAGCGACAGGATCGGGTGCGGTTGCCGCGAGAGCAGGTGGAGCGCGGCCCGATAGGTGGCATAGAGCAGGGCGAGCGAGAGGGCTCCGCCGGCCAGCCCCTCGAACGACGCGTGCAGCCAGAACGGCGCCCGGATCGCGGCCTCGGTCGCCCCCATCCGGCGCATGATCTCGATCTCGTCCCGGTGGAGGTCGAGCGCGAGCCGCACCGCGGAAGCGACCGAAAGGACCGCGGCGAACGCGAGAAGGCCTCCCAGGAAGAGTCCCGCGCCCCGGAGCAGCCGGACTCCGTCCCGGAACTTCTGCGCGAACGCCTCCTCGGACTCGGCCGAGTCGACTCCCGGCCAGGACCGCGCGGCCGCCGCGAGCTCCGTCGCCGCTCGCGCCGGGGCGGCCGGGTGAAGGTGCACTTCGACGGTCGGCGGGAAAGGGGCCTCTCCGAGGGCGCGGAGAGCGCCGCCCAGGTCCGGATACGCCCGTTGAAACCGTTCGAGCGCCGCCTGGCTCCCGACGATCGTGACCCGCGCGACCCGGGGATCCGCCCCGAGGCGCGCCGCGATGGCTCGCGCATCCGCGGCGGGGTCGAGCGTCAGGACCGCCGCAACCGGATCGCGCGCCGGCCCCGACAGCCGGGACAGGTTGCGCGAGACGAGCGCGAAGAGGCCCGGCACGTAGAACGCAAGAGCGATGAGCGTGACCGCCATCGCCGTGTGGCGCGGTCCGCTGCGCGCGATGGCCCAGGCTTCGCCGAAGAGGTACCGGGAATTCATGAAGACGGGACACGGCACACGGGACAGGGGACACGACGCGGAGTTTTCATCCCGGCAGGAACGGCGCTTCCCTCGCGAGGGTCTCCCGCGGGAGGTCGCGTTCCCTCAGCTTCCCCTTTTCGATCGTCAGCACCCGCTTCCCCATCCGGCGAATCAGGTCGATGTCGTGGGTCGCGACGAAAACGGTGGTCCCCCGGAGGTTGATCTCCGCGAAGAGCTTCATGATCTCTTCGGAGAGCACCGGGTCCAGGTTCCCGGTCGGTTCGTCGGCGAGGAGAAGAACGGGCTCGTTGACGATGGCGAGCGCCACCGCCGACCTCTGCTGCTCGCCTCCCGAGAGCTCGCTCGGGAAGGAGTTCATCCGGTGGTGCAGGCCCACCCGCTTCAGAGCCTGGTACGCCCGCCGCTTCTGCTCGGCCCGCGGAAGCCCCAGCACGCTCTGAACGAAAGAGAGATTCTCGAAGATCGTCTTGCGCCCGATGAGCTTGAAGTCCTGGAAAACGACGCCGAGCGTGCGTCGGAAGTACGGGACCTGCGAGTCCGGCAGAACCGCGATGTTCCGGCCGTTGACCAGGACCTGCCCGGACGTGGGCAGCTCTTCCCGAAACAGGAGCTTCAGCAGTGTGGACTTCCCCGCGCCGGACGGGCCGGTCAGGAAGACGAAGTCTCCGCGCTCGACGTTGAACGTCACGTCGGAGAGCGCGTGCCGAAACGGGCCGTAATCCTTGCAGAGTCGGAAGACCTGGATCATTCGAGCGCGCGCGACAGCGCTTCCCGCACCGTGGCCGGATCCGCGCGGCCGCTGGTCCGCTTCATGATCTGGCCGACGAACCAGCCGAACGTCTGGGTCTTTCCGGAGCGATACAGATTCACCTGCGACGGATTCTCGCGGACCACGTCGGACACCAGCGCGTCCAGGGCGCCGGCGTCGGAGATCCGGCCGAGGCCCCCCTCCCGCGTGAGCTCGGCGGCCGTCTTCGGCGAATCGAGCATGGCGGCGAACACGTCCTTCGCGGACGTGGCGGAGATCTCGCCGCGGTCGACCAGGTCGAGGAGACCCGCGAGGCGCTCCGGCGAGACCGGGAAGGATAACGCTTCCTCCGGAGAGATCCTGCGCTCCTTCATCCAGCGGAGAACCTCTCCCGTGACCCATTGCGCGGCGGCGCGGGGCGAGGCCCGCCCGGCGAGGTCCTCGAAATAGTCGGCGAGCTCGCGCGCCGAGACGAGCGTCTCGGCGTCCGCCGGCGGGATCCCGTACTCAGCGGCGAACCTCGCCCGACGCGCGCGCGGAAGCTCGGGCATGGCGGCCACGGTCTCCGCAATCCAAGCCTCATCCACCACCAGCGGTCCCAGGTCGGGCTCCGGGAAGTACCGATAGTCGTGCGCCTCTTCCTTGCTCCTCATGAGAACCGTGCGGCCGGCGGCGACGTCCCACAGCCGCGTTTCCTGCGCGATCCGCTCCCCGCGCGCCATCATCTCCGCCTGCCTTCCGATTTCGTGCTCGATGGCCCGGGCCACGAAGCGGATCGAGTTCAGGTTCTTGATCTCGGCGCGCGTCCCGTAGGGCGCATCCTCCGACGTCCGGATCGAGACGTTGGCGTCGCAGCGGAGATTCCCTTTCTCCATGTCGGCGTCGGAGACGCCGGTGTAGCGGAGCAGCCGCCGCAGCTCCGTCAGGTAAGAGGCCGCTTCCGCGGGGGCGCGGAGGTCCGGCTCGCTCACGATCTCGACCAGCGGGACGCCCGCCCGGTTCCAGTCCACGAGCGAGACGGAGGGCGGGACGTCGTCGAACGGCGTGTCGTGGAGGAGCTTCCCCGCATCCTCCTCCAGGTGGATCCGCACGAGGCGGATCGTCTTCGGGCCCGCCGGCGTGTCGATCTCGACACCGCCGCCCGTAGCGAACGGCCGGTCGAACTGCGAAATCTGGTAACCCTTGGGCAGGTCGGGATAGAAGTAGTTCTTGCGGGCGAAGCGCGAGTCGCGGTGGACGGTGGCGCCGAGGGCCAGGGCGAGCCGGAGGGCGAGCGACACCGCCTCGCGGTTCAGAACCGGAAGCGTTCCGGGGAAACCCAGGCAGATGGGACACGTCGCGGAGTTGGGGGGAGCGCCGACGGTGACCGGACAGGAGCAGAAGATCTTGGACTTCGTCAGCAGCTGGGCATGCACTTCCAGCCCGATGACCGGGAAAACACGCGTCTTCTCAACTGTTTCGGAGGAGGACACCGAAAAAATTTTAGCATGCAGACCCCCTGTCCTCCTGGGCGAGCGAAGCCTCGCACCGCTGCTTTGTCATCCTGAGCAAAGCGAAGGATCTCTCCCTCGTCGAGCCAGAGATCCCTCGTCGCTTCGCTCCTCGGGATGACAGGACACGAACGTGGAGAATGGGCACGTTCTGAATCCCATCTTCATCCCCACGAACGTTCCCGATGGCGTTCTCGCCGCCGTGTGCGAGCGCGGCACGGCGCCGGGACCTTCTCCAACCGCCGTCCTCGCCCGGCGCTTCGCGGACTCGCTCGGGTACCCGGAGCTGCCCATCGTGCGCGCGACGCAGGTCCACGGCTCCCGGGTAGTGGTCGTCTCCGAGGCGCCCGCAGCGCGCGACGTCGTCGACGCCGGCGAGTTCGACGCGCTGGTCACGGCGCTGCCCGGAGTCGGGCTCGCCGTCCAGACCGCGGATTGCGTGCCGGTGCTCCTCGCCGCGCCGGAAGCCGTGGCGGCCGTGCACGCCGGCTGGCGGGGCGCTTCCACGGGCGTCACGCTAAGGGCCGTGAGAGCGTTTCTGGGGATCGTCGCGAAGCGGGAAACCGCCCGGGCCTGGGTCGGCCCGGCGATCGGCCCGTGCTGTTACGAGGTCGGTCCCGAAGTGGCGAGCCGGTTCCCGCCGCGCTTCTCGCGGCCGTCTCACGGAGACCGGTACCTCTTCGACCTTCCCGGCTACGTCCGGCGGCAGCTCGAAGAAGCCGGAATCCAGAGCGAAAACGTCACGGAACCGCCGGGTTGCACGATGTGCGGCGGAGAGCGCTACGCGTCTTACCGCCGCGACGGCGCGAAAGCCGGCCGCATGATCGCGCTGGTGGCGCGACTTCGCTGACGCCTACGCGGGTGTCAGGTCGGCGTACCGCGCGACGAACTTCTTCTTCCCCGCGCGGTCGAAGTAAACCGTCAGGCGGGTCTCGTCCCCCGAGCCCTCCTGCGCGAGGATGACGCCGTACCCGTACCGTGGGTGGCGGACCCGGCGGCCGCGCTTCAACTCCCCCGTTCCGGGCAGATCGACTTCCTGCGACTCGTCTTCGACGGCGAACGGTACGAAAGCCGAGGGCCGGCTCGAGCCGAACGTCCGTTCTTCGACGGATTCCACCGGTATCTCCGCAACGAAGCGCGACTCCATGCGAGGCTGCACCCGCCCGAACACCAGCCGGCGGCGCGCGAGCGTCAGGGTCAGCTCGTCTTTCGCGCGTGTCATGCCGACGTACAGGAGGCGGCGCTCCTCCTCCAGCTCGTCCTCGTCCTCCGCGGACTGTCCATGCGGCAGGTATCCCTCCTCGAGCCCGACGACGAACACCGCCGGAAACTCGAGACCTTTCGCGGCGTGGAGCGTGGAGAGGGTCACGCCGCGGCCGCCGCCCGCGGCGTCGGCGTCCGTGGCCAGCGAAACCGAATCCAGGTACTCGGCGAGCGTGGCGTCCTCGCCGCTCCTCCGTTCGAACTCCCGCGCCGAGCTGACGAGCTCGGCGAGGTTCTCGCGGCGGGCCACGTCCTCCGAGTCCTCCGACTTGTCGTAGAGGGCGGCGTAGCCGGTCGCCTCGAGAAGATGTTCGAGGAGCGCCGAGGGCGGCTCGCTCTGCGCGCGCTCCGCCAGCTCCGTGACGATGGCGCGGAAGCGGGACAGGGCCGTCCGCGCGCGGTCGGTCAGCTCCGCGGGTGGGTTCGCGGAGACCTCCCACCAGGACTTTCCGCCTTCCCGCGCGGCCTTCGCGATCCGGTCGAGGGTCGCCTGGCCGATGCCGCGGGAGGGGACGTTGACGACCCGTCGGAACGCGAGGTCGTCCTCCGGCCGTCCGGCGAGGCGCAGGTACGCGAGCGCGTCTTTGACCTCGGCCCTCTCGTAGAACTTCATCCCGCCGACCACGACGTAGGGGATCCGGCGCCGAACGAGCTCCTCCTCGAAGGGTCGCGATTGCGCGTTCGTGCGATACAGGATCGCGACGTCCCCCGCGGAGTCCCGCCGGTCCTCGACCGCGCGGGCCACGGCCTCCGCCTCCGAGCGGTCCTCGTCGAACCGCCAGAGGCGCACCTTCGCGCCCGTGCCGCGGTCGGCCAGGAGTCTCTTGGGCCGGCGCCGGCGATTGTTCGCCACCAGCCCCGACGCCGCATCGAGGATGCCGGAGGTCGAGCGGTAGTTCCGCTCGAGCGGAATGATCTTCGCGCCCGGAAAGTCCTCGTCGAAGCGCAGGATGTGCTCGACCTCCGCGCCCCGCCACCGGTAGATCGCCTGGTCCTCGTCGCCGACCGCGCAGAGCGAGTCCGCGCCCCGGCCGAGGAGCTTGACGAGGGCGTCCTGCGACGTATTCGTGTCCTGGTACTCGTCGATCAGGAGGTGCCGCACGCGCGCGGCCTCGGCCGCCGCGACCGCGGGCTTCTCGCGCAGAAGACGCACCGCGCGAAAGATCAGGTCGTCGAAGTCGAGAGCTCCGGCCGCCGCGAGCTTCCTCTCGTAGAGGAGGAAGACGCGCCCGACCCGCTCGCCCGCGTAGTCCGTCTGGGCGTCGGCGTACGCCTGCGCCGTGACGAGGGCGTTCTTGGCGTGCGAGATGCGGGCCCGAACGGCGCCGGGCGGCAGCACCTGCTCGGACACTCCGATCTCGTCCATCGCCTCCCTGACCAACGCGAGCTGGTCGGAGGAGTCCGCGATCGCGAACCGCGGCGGCAGACCGGCGAGGGCCGCGTGACGGCGGAGGAACCGCAGCGCGAACGAGTGAAAGGTCCCCACGAACGAGAGAAGCGGTCGGCCGCCCAGGATGCGGCGGGCCCGCTCCCGCATCTCCTCCGCGGCCTTGTTCGTGAAGGTCACCGACACGATCGAGCGCGGGTCGGCCCCGGTCTCGACGAGCCGCGCGAGGCGGTGCGTTATGACCCGCGTTTTCCCGGAGCCCGCGCCCGCGAGGACGAGGAGCGGCCCCTTCTCGTGGAGGACCGCCGCCTTCTGTTCGGGATTCAGCCCCTGGAGCGCGGGAGTTTCGGACACCGAAGGGAACTTACCAGAGCCGAAGCGCTACTCCACCGTGACCGACTTGGCCAGGTTCCGGGGTTGATCGACGTCGCAGCCGCGGCGGACGGCCATGTGGTACGCGAGAAGCTGCAGCGGCACGACGGACACGATCGGCTGGAGCTCGGGAATGGTTTCCGGGATCACGAGCGAGTAGTCCGCGAGAGCGGCGACCTCCTCGTCCTGCCGCGTCGTCACGACGAGCGAGATCCCGTCGCGGGACTTGACCTCTCGCAGGTTGGAGATGGTCTTGTCCCGCCACGCGTCGTGGGGCGCGAGCACCACGACCGGCAGGTTTTCGTCCACCAGCGCGATGGGCCCGTGCTTCATCTCGCCCGCCGGGTAGCCCTCCGCGTGGATGTAGGAGATTTCCTTCAGCTTCAATGCCCCTTCGAGCGCGATCGGGTAGTGGAGGCCGCGGCCCAGGAAAAGGAAGTCGCGCGCGGCGTGGAAGTCCCGGGCCTGCTTCTCGATCTTCGCTTCGAGCGACAGTGCGTGCTGGATGGCGGCCGGCAGGTGCGCGAGCGCGGCGCGCTCCCCGAACGTCAGGCCCCGGCCGAGACCCCGCGATTCGCGCAGCTTCGCGGCGAGCAGGAACAGGACGGCGAGCTGGGTCGTGAAGGCCTTCGTCGAAGCGACCCCGATCTCGGGGCCCGCGTGGGTGGCGAGCACGGAATCCGCCATGCGGGCGATCTGGGAGCCGGGAGCATTGACGATCGCCGCAATCGGCGAGCCGGCGCGGCGGGCCTCCGAGAGCGCTGCGACGGTGTCGGCCGTCTCTCCCGACTGCGAGATGCCCACCGTCAGGGTCTTCTCGTCGACGACCGGGCTGCGGTATCGGAACTCGCTGCCGTAGTCGACCTCCACCGAGATCCGCGCCATCCCCTCGATCAGGAATTTGCCGACGAGGGCGGCGTGCCACGACGTCCCGCAGGCGAGGAGGAGGACCCGCTCGAAACCCGCGACGCGCTCGGGCGAAAGGAGCGGCGAGTCGAGCGTGAGCTCGCCCGTCTGGAGAGAGACCTTTCCTCCGAGCGTCTCGGCGACCGCCGTCGGCTGCTCGTGGATTTCCTTGGCCATGAAGTGCCGGTATCCCCCCTTTTCCGCGGCGACCGCATCCCAGAGAATCCGGTGCGTCGGGCGCTCCACGTTCTGCCCGTGGGCGTCGCAGATCCGGACACTCTTCGCGTCCACCCGCGCCACGTCGCCGTCCTCGAGGAAGATGACGTCCCGCGTCCAGGGAACGAGCGCGACCGGATCGGAGGCCACCCAGTTCTCGCCCTTGCCGAGGCCGATGGCGATCGGAGGACCCGACCGCGCCGTGACGAGGACTCCGGGCTCCGCGCTCGTCGAGACGAGAACGGCGTACGCCCCGGTCAGGTTCTTCGTGGCGGTGCGGACCGCCGCGAAGAGGTCGCCCGCGAAGGCTTCCTCGACCTCGTGCGCGAAGACCTCCGTGTCCGTGTCGCTGGTGAAGCGGTGCCCGCGCGCGGCGAGAACCGCCTTTCTTTCAGCGAAGTTCTCGAAGATGCCGTTGTGGACGACGACCACCTGGCCCTTACAGTCGGTGTGCGGGTGGGCATTCTGTTCGGTCGGCCGGCCGTGCGTCGCCCAGCGCGTGTGGGCGATCCCCACGAAGCCGGGAGCGCGGGACCCCGCGAGCTTCTCGATCAAGGTGGAGAGCTTTCCGGCGCTCCGCTGGATCGTGAAGTGGCCGTTGCAGAGCGTCGCGATCCCCGCCGAGTCGTAGCCCCGATACTCGAGGCGCTTCAACCCGTCGAGGAGGAGCGGAGCCGCCTCCTGCGTTCCGACGTAGCC
>JBBQKV010000007.1:0-44779 GCA_038327245.1 Acidobacteriota bacterium | reverse complement strand
ATCAAGACCAGCGCCGCCGCAATCAAAAACCGGTTCTTCATAGGGTACTCCTTCATCGGAGAATCCGCGGGGTTAGAAAGATCAGCAGTTCGTCGTGTTTTTCGGTCCGGGTCTTGTTTCGGAAGAGGTTTCCGAGAATCGGGATCTTCCAGAGACCCGGGATCATGTTGTTCTGGTCCTGGTCGTTGATCTGGAAGATGCCGCCGATCACGGTCGTGCCGCCGTCGCGCACCAGAACCTGGCCGCGGTACTCGCGGATCGTCAGCGGGACGTTGTTTCCGAGGCTGAGATTCAGGGCGACCGCCGGCTCGCGCTTCTGAACCGCTACGGTCAGGAGAATCGTCCCCTCGGCGGTAACCTGGGGCGTCACCTCGAGCTTCAGGGTCGCATCGACGTAGATGACCGTCGTCGTGTTGTTGACCGTCGTCTGCACCGGGATCTGCACGCCCGACTGGATAATCGCCTGCGTGTTCGTCAGAGCCGCGAGCTTCGGCGAGGAGACGATTTTCAGCAGGCCCTGGTTCTCGGAGGCCGTGAGAGAGACGTCCAGGTTGAACGTGTCGAGGATGTTGCCCAGCCGGATCTGTCCGATCACCGGACCCTGCTCCAGGCCGACGCGGAAGCTACCGTCCACGTTGTTCGGGAACGTGAGGTTCGTCGTGTTGCCGTGCGCCACGTCGGCGACGCCGCCGAACCCCCAGTTGATTCCGAGGCTCCGGCCCAGGGACTTCGTCGTCTCGACGATCCGCGCCTCGATCATCACCTGCGCGGTCGGCGTGTCCAGGTTGTCGATCAGCTGAAGGACCGCCGGCAGAAACGTGGGGATTTCCCGGATGATCAGGGTGTTCGTCCGAAGGTCGACGACGATGTCTCCGCGCCGCGACATGATGCTCTTCAGCGTCGGGGTGATCTCGAACGCTCTCGCATAAGACAGTTTCTTGATGACGGTGCGGGTCGGCTCGGACGCCTGGCGCGCTTCGGCCAGCCGCGCGCGGTCGAACTCCTCCTGTTGGAGCTTCGCGGTGGTCGCGATCCGCATGATGTTGTTCTCGAGCACGTAGCCGAGACCGTTCTGCTTGAGAATCAGGTCGAGCGCCTGGTCCCACGGAACGTTTTCGAGCTGCACCGTGACCGTGCCGTGGACGTCCGGATCGATCACGATGTTCAGTCCGGTGAACTGCGAGATCGTGCGGAACACGTCCTTGATGTCGGCATCCTTCAGGTCGAGCGAAATCGGCTCGCCCGTGAACTGCGTCGCGCCCTCCGCCAGCGTTCGGGACTGGAAGGCGGTCAGCTCGTTCGCGGGATGGGTCGGCTCCGTCTGGGCGAGGACCGCCGCGGCGGCCTCGAAGAGGGCGTCCTCGCGGGCAGCCGAATTCTTCGCCTCGGCCGCGCGGGACTTCCGCGCTTCCCGGACCGCGAGAGAAGCCGACCCGGGCGCGGGTTGCGCGACCGGTGCCGGCGGAGGCGGCACGAAGGTTTCGGTCCGCGAGGGGACTCTCGGCTTATCGGCCGCCCGTTTCTCGACGACCAGCTTCTCGGCGGCTCGCGTGCCCGGCAGAGCCGCGGCCACGTCCGGAGAGGCCGCGGGCGGCTCGACGCGTACGTGTACAGGTTCGGGTAGAGGCGCCGTTCTCTCGACCGCGGGGGCGGGCGGCGGGGAAACGACCTCCGCGATCCGGGGCGCGTCCGTCGGGAATGTGGCCGTCGCAGCCGTCGCCGCCGTCGCCGCCGTCGCCGCCGCTTCGCCCACCAAGACCGAGAGCCGCTCCCCGTCAGGATGCAACGAATAGGGAACCGGCCGGGTCAGGTCGAGGACGATGCGCGTCACGGGATCGGGCGCGGACTGGAACTGAGAGATTCGGACGCGCGACACGAGCCCGCCGGTGACCGGGAAAACGCGGCGGCGGACCGTATTGCGCACTCCGGGCAGGTCGATGACGAGCCGCGGCGGGTTGGCGAGGACGAAGTCCCTCGCGGCGATGGTCCCGTCCGCGAGAAGGCGGACCGAGACGCTGTCCCCGGAGGGCTCGGCGGTCACTTCCTCGAGCAGGTGGGCGAGCTCCGCGCGGGAAAGCACGGGCGCCGCGACCGGCTCCGCTGTGATCGTGGGCGGCGCGGGTGCGGGGACCTCGGCCGTGAACGTCGGCTCCGCGGTCCTGTCGGGCCGGGCGGCGTCGGCGGGAGCTTCGAAGGCGACTGCAAGTCCCCGCCCGACCGAGCGCAGCTCGTACTTGAGCCCCGCCCGATGCTCCACGGAGAGTCGGGTGATTCTCTTGCCGAGCTCGTCCAGCTCCTCCGCCCGAACGGATTGCACGAGGCTTCCCGCCACGGTCGGGGCGGTGAAACCGTCGGCCAGATGGACTCCCGGCATCTCGACGATCAGCAGGTCGGGTCGCGGCTCGTACGACGTGTACAGGAGAGGCTCGTCCGACGTCACCACGATCCGGGCTCCGTCCGCGTCCTCGTTGAACGCCGCCTGGGTGACCTGTCCCCTTCCCGGGGACGCGGCCGGCGCCGAGGTCGGCTGCGGCGGGGAGGGGGTCACGGAGCCAGCGGCGACGCGGTTGCCCTTCTTTACAGCCGAGCATCCGAACATCCCCGCCAGGACGGCGGCCATCCCGATCGCCGTCGCAGCTGCTCTCAAAGTCCTTGTCATCGTCCCTCCCGTCCCGGCGACGCCCTTTGATCCGCGGATCTTCATGGACTGCTGATTACGTGCAGTTGCTTGGTTACTTCCCGGAAAGGCTTCACGCTCTGCGGATCGTTGATGTTCTGGCGGAAAACGACCTCGTTCGGTCCGACCCGGACCACTTCTCCGTCGTACAGAAGGTCGCCCTGGCGGACGAGGTAACTCTTGTTGTCGGTCGCGCGAACCTGCGCGACATAACCGTTCCGGGTCTTCCAGATGCCGTAGATCACCATCTCGTCGATCGACATGCCGGCGATTCCGGGGGGTCTCGCCCCGAGTGCGCGATCTTCCGGTCGGACGAGCAGGGATCGGAACGGGTCCCGCCGGCCGGCCGGGTCATAGGTGTAGCCACGGCCCTGGAGGGCCGCCTCTTCCTGTTCGATCATCGCCTGGCCGGGGGACTGGATGGCGCCGGGCGTCGGCCCGGGAGTCGGAGGCGGAGCCGCGCCGACCGTGCCGGCGAAGGCAACCGCGAGAACGAGGAGGACGATGGTGGAGTTCCGGATCACTCGATGCCCTTCCCTTCCGCGCGCTCCTTCAACTTTCTCGCGCTCACGGCCGCCGGGGTCGCGGGCGTTCCGGGGGCGGCCGGCTGACCGGGCGCCCCGGTCGTGGCCGCCTCGTCCCCCGTGTAGATGAACGTCTTCGCGATGAAGGTCGCGGAGATCGACTTCTGCGGCACGCCGGCAAGTTCCGAGATGTGGAGGGCCTCGACGTTAATGATGCGCGAAAACCGGCTCATCCGGTCGAAAAACAGCGCGAGATTGTGGTACGTGCCGTCCACGGCGATGTCGATCGGCCACTCCGAATAGAACTCCTTCGGGATGAAGTCCTGCGGGGTGAACTTCTTGAGCGTAAAGTCGCCCTGCCGCGTGAGGGTCTCGATTCTCTTGATCAGCTCCTCGGTGTTGCGCTTCGACGGCAGCACCTGGAGGAGCTTGGCGAGCTCGATCTCGAGCCTCCGGACCTCTTCGCGGAACTGGGCCAGCTTGCGCTCGGCCGCCCGCCCCTTCTGAATTTCCTGCTGCAGGCCCTCGAGCTGGGTCCGCTTGTCCCGGATCTGGGCATTCAGGGGGCGGAACCAGGCGTAGTGGACGGCCCCCGCGACGACGGCCCCGATGATCAGGCCGTACGCGAGCGCGTAGTACCACTTCTTGTCCTCGAGCTTCAGGTCGATGGCCACGAGCCGCCCTTACGTCCCCGGCGCCGGCGTGCCCACCGGTCCCGCGGGAGTCTCGCCGGGGGCGCCCGAAGGGGCCGTCGCGGGACTCACCGAAAGTGCCTGCGCGTTGGTGAACGTCAGGCTCATTTCCCACGTGTAGAGACCCTGCGAGCCCGCCTCGCGCCCGAGGTTCCGGAAGACCGGCTCCGCGAAGAAGGGGCTCTTTTTCAGGTTTTCCAGGTACGTCGCGACGGCGTTCGGGGAGAGCGTTTTGCCCTTGAGCGCGACCTGGTCGCCCGAAACATTGAGGTCGGAAAGCCAGACGAGGTCGGGAAGCGCCTTGGAAATCTCGTCCATGAGGCGGACCGGCCCCTTCTGATTGGTCTTGAGGTTGTTGATGAGCTGGATCTTCGCCTCGAGGCTCGCCTTCTTGTCCTCGTATCCCTTCACCTCGTCGATGATCGACTTCAGCCGCGCGACCTCTTCCTGAGCCCGGGCGATCTCCACGTCCAGGTTCTTGCTCCGCGACGTGAGGACGAGCGCCATGATCCCGATGTAGAGGAGCCCCGCGACCACCCCGCCGAGCAGAATCAGGTTGTTGAGGCGCGCGCCGGAGGGGAGAAGCGGCGACTTCTTCCGCGCCGCGGCCGCCCGAGCCTCCGTCAGAAGGTTGATTCGGATCAAGCCGCTTCGTCTCCCACGTGCCGCACGGCGAGCCCGACCGCGACCGCCAGGCTGGGAGCGTTCTCGGTCAGCCATTCCGCGGAGACCGAGGTGCCGGTGATGTCGATCTGGCGGAAGGGATTCATGATCTCGACGGGCATCCCGAAACGCTCCTTGAGCTGCGTGTCGAAGTTGACGACCCGGGACGAACCGCCCGAGAGAAGGAGCCGGTCGATCCGCTGGGTCGACGTCGTCGCCAGGAAGAAGTCGAACGTTTTCTGGAGTTCCTGGGCCAGATCGTCGGTCACGGAACGCAGGATCGGGAAGATCTCGGAGACCGAATGGTCACCGGACCGCTCCCCCTTTTTCAGGGACTCGGCTTGCTCGAACGACAGAGACAGCTGCTTCTGGATGGCATCGGTGTACTGGTTGCCGCCGAAGGAGATGTCCCTCCAGAAAATCGTGTTGGACCCCGACAGGATGTTCAAGTTGGTGACGGAGGCACCGACGTTGACCAGGGCCACGATGTGGCCCGCCTCGACCGGATAGTTCGCCTCGAAGGCGTTCTGGAGGGCGAACGCGTCCACGTCGACGAGCACCGGATTGCGGCCGGCCTGGGAGATGACGCTCGTGTAGTCGCCGATCTTGTCCTTTTTGACGGCCACGAGGAGCACGTCCATGCTGTCGCCCGCCCCCGACTCCAGGACGACGTAATCGAGGTTGACGTCGTTGATGTCGAAGGGGACGTACTGCTCGGCTTCCCAGCGGATCGACTCGGACAGCTCCTCGGGGGACATCGCCGGAAGGCTGATCTTCTTGACGATGACGGAGTGGCCCGAGAGGGAGGTCCCGAAGTCGGGATTCCGGACGTTGGCCGTCGAAACCAGTCGGTTGACGGTGTCGACCACCAGGGAGGCATCCATGATCGCACCGTCGACGATCGCCTCGGGCGAGAGCGTCTCCAGGCCCGATTTGACGAGCTTGAACCCCCCGCCCTTGGCGTCCTTCAGCTCGACCAGCTTGATCGCTGACGAGCCGATGTCGAGCCCTACGAGGTTCTTCGACTTTCGGAACAACAAAATTTCGCCCCACCGAAAGAATTCATACGGTTGTGGGCTTTTACCTTGGGTTATTTCGGCTGCAGAGAAAAATAGCAGAAAGTTTTTGTCCCGTCAAGATTTAGAGGCACTCTGGCCCTCTGTGGCGCTGCCGGTTTCCCGCGGGCGGGGCGCTCCCCGCATCGGCACGAGGTCGCGGCTTGGAACCGGGAACTCTCTGTTGTA
Organism: Acidobacteriota bacterium; assembly: GCA_038327245.1. Lineage (GTDB taxonomy): Bacteria > Acidobacteriota > Thermoanaerobaculia > UBA5066 > Gp7-AA6 > Gp7-AA6. Next base: position 38,979 of record JBBQKV010000007.1, on the reverse strand, counting down.
GGATGCCCCGTTTTTCAGCGCCGAAAACCGGCCCGGCCGAGGAGAGGTCCCATGGCTCAACAGTGTCACTTCTGCGGAAAGATCCCGATGACCGGGAAAAACGTCAGCCACGCGCACAACGTCACCAGCCGCAAGTGGCATCTGAACCTTCAGTCGGTCCGTGCGGTGGTGGCGCCCGGCACGACGCGGAGAGTCCGGGCCTGTTCGCGATGCCTCCGGTCGGGCAAGGTCGTCAAGCCCGTGGCGCGCAAGGCCGTCGCCGCGAAAGCCTGAGAACTAATCCCGCTCCCCCGCCTTCGGGACGTTGTATCTCCGGATCACCTCCCGGACCCCGGTGACCGCCTTCAGCCGGCTGACGATCTTTTCCAGGTGCTTCAAGTCCGACGTTTCCAGCGACACCGAGACGTAACCTTTCCGGTCTTCCGCGGATCGCGCCTCGATGCGACGGATGTTCGAGCCCTCGCCGGCGATCGCCTGGGTCAGGTCGGCCAGTAGACCGGGGCGATCGTCCGTGACCACGTCGAGCTCGATCGCGTAGAAGGCGCCCTTCTCTCCGGCCCACGCCACGTCGATCTGCCGCTCCGGGTCATAGAGGAGGTTTCGAACGTTCGGACAGCTGTCGGAGTGCACCGAGACCCCGCGGCCGCGGGTGACGTAGCCGAGGATCTTCTCCCCCGGCACGGGGCTGCAGCACTTGGCGAGCGACGCCAGGAGATCGTTGTGCCCGACGACAGTGATGTCCGGTGCGCTGAAGGGCAGGATCCTGCGGACCACGCGGGAGACCGCGGTCTCCCGCCGGGGCATCTCCGGCCGGTCGAGCTCGTCCTGCGGGATCAGCTTTTCGAGCACGTTGCGCGGGGCGAGCTTCCCGTAGCCGAGCGCGGCATAGAGATCCTCGAGCCGGGAGAAGCCCCAGGTCGCCAGCTCGGCCGCGAATTTTCCTTCCGACTCCAGCTTTTTCACGGTCTTCCGGTACTTCTTGAGCTCCCGTTCGAGCAGGCGCCGCCCGATCTCCACCGCCTGGTCCTTCTCCTGGGCCTGGATGTAGTGGCGGATCTTGTGGCGCGCCCGGCTGGTGGCCACGAAGGAAAGCCAGTCCCGCGACGGCGTCTGGTTCGGGCCCGTCAGGATCTCGACGATGTCACCGCTCGAAAGAGTGGTACGGAGAGGCACCAGCTTGCCGTTCACCCGAGCTCCGACGCAACGGTGGCCGACGTCGGTGTGCACCCGGAAGGCGAAGTCGACCGGCGTCGCGCCCCTCGGGAAGGCGAAAACCTCTCCCTTCGGGGTAAACGTGTAGACCTCGTCGGGGTAGAGGTCGACCTTCAGCGAAGAGAGGAACTGCCGCGGGTCGGACACCTCGCTCTGCCAGTCGACCAGGGAGCGGAGCCACTGGAATCGCGCGTCGTCGGCGTGCGGCCCGAACTTTCCCTCCTTGTACTTCCAGTGCGCGGCGATCCCTCGCTCCGAGATCAGATCCATCTCCCGCGTGCGGATCTGGATCTCGAACGGCTGCGCCGCTTCGCCCATGACCGTCGTGTGGAGCGACTGGTAGAAGTTGGGCTTGGGCATCGCGATGTAGTCCTTGATCCGGCCGGGCACGGGCCGCCACAACTGGTGGACCAGGCCGAGCGCCGCGTAGCAGTCGTGCGTCTCGGACGTGACGATCCGGAAGGCGAGGATGTCGTACAGCTCCGCCGCGTCCACCTCGCGGCGCCTCATCTTCTCGGCGATCGAGTAGTAGCGCTTGACGCGACCCGTGACCTCTCCCGCGATGCCGGCCTCCGCGAGCTTCGAGGCCAGGCGGGCGCGGATCGTCTCGATCGTCGTCTGCGATCCCTTGATCCGCCGGTCCACGTCCAGGGCGACCCGCGCGTACTCCTCCGGCTCCAGGTGCATGAAGGCGAGGTCCTCGAGCTCCCCCTTCACGAGGCCCATGCCCAGCCGGTTCGCGATCGGCGCGTAGATTTCGAGCGTCTCGCGGGCGATCTCGCGGCGTTTTTCGTCCGGCAGGTACTGCAGGGTCCGCATGTTGTGGAGGCGGTCGGCGAGCTTCACGAGGACGACCCGCAGATCCGACACCATCGCGAGAATCATTTTTCGGAAGGTCTCGGCCTGCTCGTGTTCTCGCGAGACATAGGAGAACTTGCCGATCTTCGTCAGCCCGTCGACGAGCTCGGCGACCTCCGGGCCGAACTGCTGCGCGATCGACGCTTTAGAAGTCAGCGTGTCCTCGAGGACATCGTGCAGAAGGCCGACGACGATCGAGACGTCGTCCGCCTTCATCTCGGCGAGGATCGCCGCGACGTTCAGCGGGTGGATGAGGTAAGGCTCACCGGAGCGACGGACCTGCCCCTTGTGCTCGAGAGCCGAGAAGACGTAGGCCCGCCGGAGCAGGTCCTGGTTCGACTGCGGGTTGTAGGCCTCGACGCGGTCGAGGATGTCCTCGAAGCGGATCATGACGACGGAAGAGAGATTACGCCCGGAAAGCCGCTAGTCGTGTTCCGGCTTATCGGCGGCCCGACTTCTTCTTCCTGCTCGCGGCCGCGGGCGGAGGGGGCGGCGCAACGGGCTTGGCGGCGGGGACCACCTGGAGCTTGCGCCCGCTGCGGAAGTCCTTCCAGATGACTACGATCGCGGAGGCGACGTAGATCGAGGAGTACGTGCCGACGATGATTCCGATGATCAGCGTGAGAGCGAACGTGTTCAACACCTCGCCGCCCAGAAAATAGAGCGCGATGACGACGAGCATCGTCGCCCCCGAGGTGAGCACCGTCCGGGAAAGCGTCTGGTTGATCGACCGGTTGATGACGGATTCGAGCGACTCCTTCTTGGGCGTGCGCTGGTTCTCGCGCACGCGGTCGTAGACGACGACCGTGTCGTTCACGGAATAGCCCACGAGCGTCAGCAGCGCGGCCACGACGACCAGGTTGAATTCGCGGCCGAGGAGCGCGAGCAGGCCGACCGTGATCAGCGTGTCGTGGATCAAGGCGACGACGGCTCCCACGCCGAACGGAAGCGACCGGAAGCGGATAGCGATGTAGGCGAGCATTCCCGCGATCGACCAGAAGACCGCGAGCACCGCCTTCTTACGCAGGTCGGCGCCCACTTGGGGACCCACGTTTTCGGCGGAGAGGAGAACGAACGGGCCCGGGTATCCGCTGGCCTTCAACCACGCGCGGACCGGCGCCGAGAGCTCCGGAATCCGGTCGAAGTCCGCGGTGGAATGGAAGATGCCGACCTCCGAGCGGTAGGCGATGATGCGCTCCGCCATCCGGCCGTAGTACTCGGCCGGGGTGATGTCGGGCCGGCCGGCGGCCCGGTCGGGATCGGCTGCCACCAGCCGGCCGGCGAGGGTGTCGCGCCCCTCCCGGTTGAGATCGAGCTTCGAAGTGTCCTCCGCGGGGCCCAGCAGCCCGGTGCGGAGCGCGTTCTGCACGTCATGGGAGACGTCGCGTCCCTCCTGCCGCTGCTGCTGGACGCGGATCAGGACCTCATTCTTCTCGGCCTCCTCGTAGCGCTGGATTCCGGTGTCGCCCAGGTTGGCGGAGTCGAGGATCTTCCGGATCCGGTCAAGGTCGGGACGCTGCGCAAAACGAACCGCGATCTGTGTCCCGCCGGCGAAGTCGATTCCGAACTTCAGGCCCTTCTGGACGAAGACCGCGAACATGCCGACGGTGATCAAGAGCCACGACGCGCCGATGGCCCACCACTTGTATTTGAGAAAGTTGATGTTCGTCTGGCGGAACAGTTCCATGCCGGTCCCCTTATATCGACAGGGCGTCGATGTGCTGCCGCCGCCCGTACATCAGCTCGAAAATCGTGTGTGACACGAACACCGCGGTGAAGACCGAAATCAGGAGACCCAGGATCAGCGTCACCGCGAAGCCCTTTACGGGGCCGGTTCCGAACTGGAACAGAAAGATCGCCGAGATGATGACGGTCAAATGCGTGTCGATGATGGTGGCGAAGGCCTTCGAGAAACCGTTGTCGATGGCGGTTTTCGGGGCGCGGCCCGCCCGGAGCTCCTCGCGGATGCGCTCGAAGATCAGCACGTTCGAGTCGACCGCCATGCCGATCGTCAGGATGAATCCGGCGATGCCGGGCAGGGTGAGCGTCGCGCCGAAGAGCGCCATGGCCCCCAGGAGCATGACCGCGTTCAGGATCAACGCGAGCACGGCGTTCAGCCCGGAGAGCCGGTAGTAAAACGTCATCGCGGCGAAGACGAAGAGGGCGCCGGCGGCCGAAGCGGTCAGGCCCTTCCGGATGGAGTCCAGGCCGAGCGACGGGCCGACCGTCCGCTCTTCGAGGTAGGTCAACCCCGCGGGGAGGGCGCCGGCGCGCAGCACCAGCGCGAGATCGTTCGCCTCCTCGGGGGTGAAGCTGCCGCTGATCTCTCCCTGGTCGTGGATCCGCTCGTTGATGGTCGGGGACGACTTCACGCGGTGGTCCAGGATGATCGCCAGCTGCTTGCCGACGTTGTCGCCCGTCGCCTTCGCGAACTTTTCCGCGCCCGCCGCCTTCAGAAAGAAAGAGACCGCGTTGCCGCCCAGTTGCCGCTGCGACGGGCGGGCGTTCTTCAGGTCGCGGCCCGTGATGACCGCGGTCTTCCCGACGAGGTACCAGACCGGATCCCGCTGACCCGTGCTGACGGCGCCCTCGACGAGCTCCATGTTCGGGGGAACCTGGCCCGCGGTCGGTGCGAGCAGACCCGCGCGGTCGGAGGACGGCCCGCCGGTCACCAGCTTCAATTCGAGGAAGGCCGTGCTCTTGATGAGGTCCTTGACCCGCTTGGGGTCGTCGATGCCCGGAAGCTGCACGAGGATCCGGTCCTTGCCCTGTCGGGCGATGAGCGGCTCGGCGACCCCGAACTCGTCGATGCGGTTCCGGATGGTCTCCACCGCCTGCGAGACCGAGTTCTCCTCGATCTGCCGCAAGGCGAGGTCCTTGAGGGTGAAGATCCACTTCCCCCCGGCGGTCGAGACCGTCCAGTCGGGGAGGTATCGCTTCACGGTGTCGTCCAACTTGCGCTCGTCGGTCGCCGGCGTGACGGCGAACGCGAACGACCGGTCGTTGGGATATTCGACCGTCCCGAGCGTGAGCCCCTGCTCCCGCGTCTGGGTCTGCAGGAGCTCGGCCGCGTTGTCCCGCTCCGCCTTCACGGCGTCGATCGTGTTCACCTGGAGGACGAGGTGGATTCCGCCACGCAGGTCGAGGCCGAGCCGGACGCCTTTCTTGAGCGCGTCGGTCAGCGAGGGCCCGCCGGGGCCGATCCACTCCCGCCGCGCGTTGGCGTAACCCATGGCCACGTAACCCGCGATCATTCCGGACACGACCAGAACGATGAGCAGCAACCGCCAGCGAACCCTTTTGGACAAGGCTTCCTCCTGAAAAAAGAACCGTGGAGTTTACCGGAACGGGCGCTCGGCTGTCAGCCGTCTGCGGTCAGCCGCCCTGCGCCGGAGATGCGGCCGCCTCCGGCTCGTTTGCCGGCCCCGCGACGGCGCTCCGGAGCACCTTGATCTTCACGGTGTCCGTCACCTGGAGGATCACGGCGCCGTGGCTCTCGTCGAAGGCCGCGATCCGCCCGAAGATTCCGCCGCTCGTGACGACCTCGTCCCCCTTCTTCAGCTGCGCCAGCATCTCCCCCTGTCTCTTCTGTTTCTTGCGCATCGGGGCGATCAGCAGGAAGTAGAAGATGACGAAGATGAAGATCATCGGGAGGAACTGCATCAGGCCGCCTCCCGGACCGGGAGCCGGAGCGGTTTGAAGCAGGTCGATCGTCGGGATCGTCATAGCCGGCGGATCATATCGGACGCTACGGCTTGGACATCGGCAGCGGTCCCGACCGGGCGGGAACGCCGGCCCGGGCGGCATTGGCCCGCTCCCAGAACCGGAGGAAGTTTTCGCCCAGGACCCCCCGGACCTCCTCCTCCGAGTGGCCGCGGCGCAGGAGCTCCTCCGTCAGGACCGGCAGCTTCGACACGTCTTCCAGGCCCTCCGGGGGATCCTCGATACCGTCGAAGTCGGTGCCGAGCCCGGCCGCGCCCGGCCCGCCGACTCGCAGGACCCGCTCGATGTGATCGACCACCGTCTGCCACGACGCCCGCGGCCGGGGAATCGTCTCGAGCAGCTTCGCCACCTCGGCGTCCCGCTTTTTGGGGTCGTCCCTGTATTTCTCGGCGGCTTCCGCGAACTGCGGCATGAGAGCCGCCCTCTTCGCCACGAAAGCGTCGACGATCTTCTGGTCCACGAACATCGAGCTGATGTTCACCATGACGACCCCGCCCTTCGCGGTAATCGCCCGGATCTGCTCGTCGGTCAGGTTCCGCGGGATGTTCGAAAGGGCGCGGCAGGAGGAGTGCGAAGCGAAGACCGGCGCCCGCGACGTCTCCAGGACGTCGGCGATCGTGGCGTCGGAGACGTGGGACACGTCCACGAGCATCCCCAGGCGATTCATCTCCAGGACGACCTCGCGGCCGAAGTCCGTCAGCCCGCCGTGGACCGCGTACTTCTTCGGGTCGAAGGTCGGACTCCAGAAAGAGCCGGACGAGTCGGCCCACCCGTTCGTGTTCGTGTGCGTGAGCGTCATGTAGCGGACTCCCAGCCGGTGGAACGCGTCGAGCGCGCCGAGCGAGTTCTCGATCGCGTGGCCTCCCTCGATCCCGATCAGGACCGCGATCTTCCCCTTTCGCTTCGCGTCGCGGATGGCGGCCGGCGAGTCGGCGAACGTGAAATCGGGGTGCGTCGAGACGAGCTGCCGCGTGAGCTCGATCGTTTCGAGCGCCTTCTTCGTGGAACCGCCGGAGTCCGCGAACGCGGCCGGGACGTAAGCCGCGAAGAAAGGCGCGGTCATGCCGCCTTCCTTCATTCGCGGGATGTCCACGTGGCCGGTCGGGTTCCGCGTGGACAGTTCGATCCAGCCTTTGTCCTCCAGCCGGTAGGGCACGTCCTCGTGCGTGTCCACGACGATCGCGCTGCGGTGAATCCGCATCGCCCGAGCGTGGAGGTCTTCGACTTTCGACGACGGCCGGGCCGCGCCGATCGTCGCGGACAGCAGCAGCAGCAGCGGAAGCAGGAGGGCTTTTCTCATGGCGCCAGAGGCTACTCGATCTTCCCCTCCGGCGGACCTTCGATCGCCCCGAGCGCGTCGGACGCGATCGCCTCCCGGATTCGCTTCATCCAGTCCAGGTAGAAGAAGACGTTGTGGATCGAGAGCAGCATCGGCGCGGAAAAGTCGCCGGCCACGAAAAGGTGCCGGAGATAGGCACGGCTGTGGCGGCGGCAGACCGGGCAACCGCACTCCGCGTCGAGCGGCGCCAGGTCTTCCCGGAACCGCTGGTGCTTGATCGTGATCTCCCCCCGGCGGGTATACGCGTGGCCCATGCGTCCGTGGCGCGTGGGCAGGACGCAGTCGAAGAGGTCCACGCCGGCGCGGACGGACGCGAGCAGATCCGCGGGAGTTCCCACGCCCATGAGGTAGCGCGGTTTCGTCTCCGGAAGGAGAGCTGCCGTGAAGGCCGTGATCGCGCGGATCGACTCCTTCGGCTCCCCCACTGCGACGCCTCCGATCGCATGCCCGTCGAAGCAGTGCTCGAGGAGTCGAGCCGCCGACTCGCTCCGCAGATCTTCGTGCGTGCCGCCCTGCACGATCCCGAAGAGGAGACCTCCGCCGCGCCAGCTCCGGCGGGACCGGGCGGCCCACGCCGTCGAGAGGCGGCTCGCCTCCTCGATCTCGGCGCGCTGCGCCGGAAAAGGAGGGCAGACGTCGAGCGTCATCGCGATGTCCACGCCGAACTCGGATTGCAGCTCCATCGCCAGCTCCGGCGTCAAGAAATTCCGAGTGCCGTCCTCGGGCGTGCGGAACTCGACTCCTTCCTCGGTGACCCGGCGGCGCGCTGACAGGCTCATTACCTGGAACCCGCCGGAGTCCGTCAGGATCGCGCCCTTCCAGCCGAGGAACGCGTGGAGTCCCCCGGCGCGCCGGATGATTTCGCGGCCCGGCCGCGCCATCAGGTGATAGGTGTTCGAGAGAATCGCGCGGCAGTCCCACTCCTCCAGACGATCGAACTCGATCCCCTTGACTGCGCCCCGCGTCCCCACCGGGAGAAAGCAGGGTGTCTCGATCGGGCCGTGGGCCGTCGCGAGCGTGCCGGTCCGCGCCGAGGAGGGGGAAAGGTCGCGGCTGTGAATCCGGAAGGCCGGCTCAGCCACCGCGGCTCGAGCTTCCGGAAAGGATCGTTTGCCGCAAGAGCGCGGGATGTTAGCAGACGCGCAACCGCCGTTTTTCCGGTAGTTTGCGAAGGTTGCCCTTTCCGAATACGCGTGCTAGGTTTGGCCGCCGTCAGCGAAGAACGATGCCCGATCAGCGGAGAGCGATGCCCGATCTCGGAAAGAAATTCGAGTGTTACAACTGCGGGACGAAGTTCTACAACCTCGGTCGCCCGGAGGCGGTCTGTCCCAAGTGCGGCGCCAACCAGAAGGACGCGAAGTCCAACGATGCGCCGGCGCCCGCCCCGCGCCCGCCGCGCCGCGTTGCGGTCATCATGGAGCCGCCGCCCGAGGGGAATCCGGACGAGTTCGGTGAGGCCCCCGAGCCGGTCGCCGAAGAAGAGGACCGCGGAGAGGATGAGGAGCAGGACGAAGACCAGATCGTCGAGGCCGATCATCCGCCGGAAGAAGAAGACTCCTGATCCAGCGGCGGACGCGCCGCCGCTCGCCTACCTCGGACTCGGATCCAACCTCGGAAATCGCGGCGCGAACCTGGAGTCCGCAATCCGCGAGATCGCCGCGCTGGCGTCCGTCCGGAGGGTCTCCGCGTTCTATCGGACCGAGCCGGTCGGATTTCGAGACCAGCCCGACTTCTGGAACGCCGTGGTCGAGATCGAGTGGCGCGGCACGCCTGCCGGGCTCCTGCGGGCGGTGCGCCGCGTCGAGAGGCGGGTCGGTCGGACGACCACGTTTGTGAACGGTCCCCGCGAGATCGATGTGGACATCCTCGATCTCGGCGGACGACTGCGGAAGGGGCGCGATCCGCTTCTGCCCCATCCCCGGCTCTGCGAGCGGCGTTTCGCGCTCGCTCCCCTCGCGGAGGTTAGCCCCGGTTGGAGGGACCCGCGCTCCGGGCGCACCGCCACGGAGCTTCTGAAGGCGCTGCCTCAGACTCCGCGGGTCCGGCGGCTCCCCGCCTCGCGGTCACGAGCCCGCCTTCCACGCCGCTAGGTTCTTCTTCGCCTCGTCCTGGATCGCGAGGTCCTCGACGACGTGACCCGCCGCCGGAGAGTCGGCGACGAGATCCCGCTCGATGCGAATCGCTTCCGCCCGCCCGGGCGCGCCGTCGGCCGCGAGCGCTTCCGCGAGAAAGTGCCGGTTGACGAAGTTCTTCGGGGCGGTCTTGACCGCGAGCTTCAGGTTGCGCAGGCCCTCGGCGCGCGAGACCCAGCCGGTGACGTAGGGAATCCGGGGAGCTCTCTGGTGGAGACGGCCGAGAACGCGATACCCGCCGGCCTCTTCGAAGGCCGGATCGAGCGCCGCGACCGTCGCGGCCGCATCGCGGATCCGGGTCGCGGCGCCGGTTTTCATCCCCTGCAGTTTTCCGGCGAGGAGTCCCCACTCGCCCCACGCCACCGCGGTCCAGAAGTAGGCGGGCGCGGCATCCGGATCCCGCGCGAGCGCGGCCGCGATTCGCGACGGCGAAGCTCCTGCGGGAAGGAATCCTCCCGGCGCCCGGCGCCGCAGGATCGCGATGGATTCGTCGCCCGCCTTCCGGGCCCTCTCGTAGAGCGCGAGCTGCGCGTCCGGATCGAGTCCCGTCAGTTTCGCCTCGAAGAAGAGCGCGCGCGAGAGCTTCCACCGTGCCTCCGCGTTTTCGGACGCCCCCGATGCTTTTTCGTAACCCGCGATCGCTTCGGAGATGCGCTCCCGGCTCGCCCGGGCGCCGACGTGTCCCTCGTCGCGGCGCTGCCAGGCCCGATCGGCCTCGACCAGGACGGGATCGGGTCCGACGAGCAGCGTGTCGCGTACGTCCGGCGTCACGGTCTGCCCCCGGAGAGCGACCGCGGCCGCGACTCCGAGGAGAAGCGCCGCCGGAAGGCGCCGGTCAGCCGCGGGCCGACACGAGGGATACCCGAGCCTCCCGAGTCCTCGTGATCACTCCCCCGCCGAGAACTACGTCGCCCCGGTAGAAGACGCACGACTGGCCGGGCGCCACCGCGCGCACGGGCCGATCGAAAACGACGCGCGCGGTGCCGTCGGCTCGCGGTTGAACGGTGGCCGGCACTTCCGGCGCGCGGTGCCGCACGCGGACCTCGGCGCGAAATGCAGAGCCGGGATTCTCGCCCGAGAGAAACCGGAGAGACGCCACGTCGGTCTCCAACGTGTCGAGGTCTTGTGCGCTTCCCACCACGACCCGGTTCGCTTCCGGATCGATGGAGATCACGTAGAGGCGGTCGGCCCCCGAAACTCCGAGGCCGCGCCGCTGTCCGACCGTGAACCGGAAGTGTCCCTCGTGGCTGCCCAGGCGCTCCCCGCGGGAGTTTTCGACGACCCCGGGAAGGGCCGGAAGCGGAAGGCCCAGCCCCGGCGCGGCGGCCTTCACGAACTGCCCGGCGCGCGTACCGACGGGCACGAAGCAGATCTCCTGGCTCTCCTCCTTGTCGGCGGTGGGCAGGCCGGCGCGTCGGGCGTGGGCCCGGACCTCCTCCTTGGTGAGCGCGCCGACCGGGAAGCGCGCCGCCGCGAGCTGCTCGGGCGCGAGGTCGTAGAGGAAGTAGGACTGGTCCTTCGCGGGATCGAGGCCCTTCTTCAGGAGCTTCCGCCCGGTCATGCCGTCGGTCTCGGCGCGGGCGTAGTGGCCGGTCGCGACCGCGGCGCAGCCCATCGCGCGCGCCCGGTCCCAAAGCGTCGCGAACTTGACCTTTGAGTTGCACGCCGAGCAGGGAATCGGAGTCTCCCCCTCCAGGTAGGAGGCCACGAATGGACGGACGACGTCGCGGCGGAACTCTTCCTCGAGGTTCACGACGTAGTGCGGGATGTCGAGGACCCAGGCGACGCGGCGCGCGTCGGAGAGATCGTCGAGCGTGCAGCAGCGCCCGGTGCGGCCCGACTCCGAGGAGTGATCCCACAGCTGCATGGAGAGGCCGACGACCTCGAGGCCCTGCTCCTTCAGGAGAAGAGCGGCGACAGATGAGTCCACCCCTCCGGACATGGCGACGGCGACGCGCATCGAAAGATTCTACGGTGTGCGCGGCAGCGCGGCGCGCCGCTGCGCCTCGCGAGCCGCGGCTACCGCTTCCGGGAGCAACGCGAGCACGCGCTCGATCTCCTCGGGCGTGTTCCACCGCGAAAGCGAAAATCGCACCGCCCCCCGGGCCTCTTCCCGCGAGTAACCGAGCGCGAGAATCGCCGGCGAGGGCGCGAGAGTCCCGCTCGAGCAGGCGCTGCCGACGGAGACCGCGACGCCCTCGAGGTCCAGCCGGATGAGGAGGGCCTCGCCCGAGAGCCCGCCGAAGAGGATCGTCGTCGTGTTGGGCAGGCGTGTCGATCCGCCTCCCGCGACGCGCGTCTCCGGGATCGCCGCGAGGATTCCGCTCTCCAGCCGGTCGCGCAGCGCCGAGATCCGCCCGGCTTCCGGGAGACGCTCGCGGGCGAGCCGGGCGGCGACCCCGAACCCGACGATCCCGGCGGTGTTCTCGGTCCCGGCCCGGATCTTCTTCTCCTGTCCCCCACCGGGCGTGTGCGCCCGGAGAGGAAAACCCCGCCGCACGTAGAGCGCGCCGACCCCTTTCGGGCCGTGAAGCTTGTGCGCCGAGATCGAGAGCAGGTCCACCCCCCACTCCGGCGCATCGACCGGGATCCGTCCGGCGGCCTGGACTGCGTCGCTGTGGACCGGCACGTCCCGGGCGCGCAGGGCGCGGGCCACGTCGGACACCGGAAAGACCGCGCCGAACTCGTTGTTCGCCGCCATGACCGACACCAGACGCGTCCCGGCAGAAGCAGCATCGAGGATTCGCTCCGGATCCAGCGCGCCGGACGGATCCGGCCCGACGAAGGCGGCTTCGACGCCCGACTCCTCCGCCAGCCGGGAGATGGGCTCGCGCACGGACGGGTGCTCGACCGCCGACGTCACGATCCGGCCGGTCGCGCCGGATCCCCCGAAGACCGCGAGAGCGTTCGCCTCGGTCCCTCCGGAGGTGAAGAAGATCTCCTCCGGCCGCGCGCCGACCAGCCGGGCAACGTCTTCGCGCGCCTCCTCGATCGCCCGGCGCGCCCGGCGTCCATCGGAATGGACGGACGACGGATTTCCGTACAAGTCCAACGCGGCCGTGATGGCCGCGCGGACGTCGGGATCCAGCGGAGTGGATGCGTTGTTGTCGAGGTAGATCACGGTGGAGCTCCGGGCAATCGTAAAGCTTCGGTTAAGGAATTGGTGAGCGGAACGGAGGGTTAGAATCCCCACGCGGATGAAGAGATCGGTTTTCTTCCTCTTCCTCGCGGCCTCCCTCGTTCTTCCCGGGGCCGGTTCGGGTCAGAGCGCCCCGGAGCCCTCTCGGAAAGAACGCCTCGCGGCACTCCCCGACGAGGACCGCAGGTGGCTGACCGACTTCGTCGCGCCGATCATCCAGGCGGACGAGGCGAAGCTCTTCCTGGAGCTGACGGATCCGCACCAGCGCGAGATCTTCAAAGAAGAATTCTGGAAACGGCGGGAGAAAGAGGGCGCGGCCGCGCCCTTCGGACCGGGTTACCGCCAGCGGTACGAGCACTACCGGGATCTGGCCGCGACGACCTATGACGGGATCGCGAGCGACGCCGGCCGGATGGTCCTGCGCCTGGGCGAGCCGTCGCGCGTCGAGGAGTTCAGCGACTGCAGCGGCGTCCTGCGCGACGTCGAGGTCTGGTCCTACGAGACGGGATCGGGTCACGCGAAGCAGTACATCTTCTATCGCTCCATCCTCGGAGGCGCCCGAAAGGTCTGGAGCCCGGCCTTCGGGGATCGGGAGCTCGTTCAGTCCTCGAGCTGCCTGTCGAGCCTGACGGAGCTCTGCCTGCCCGAGTCGGCACCGGCGCCGAACATAGCCTCGAACGATCCGGTCTGCACGCAGCCGGGGGCGAGAAGCAAGCGCTGCGGCGAGCCGGGTTGCCGTCTCGCGCGGATCGCCGAAGAGGTCCGCAGCCGTCAGAGCGGGACGGCCGCCGAGATCGCGGCGCTCTCGCAGCCGCCGCGCGTTTCGACGGAGGACCTCGGAGAGCTCCGTTCGAAATTCGCGGGCCTCTCGACCCCCGGCCGGCCGAACCCCGTCGCCGCGTCGGCGGCGGTCGTTCCGCCCGTCCGCCCGGTCTCCAAGAAAGAGCTCATCGCGGCGCTTCCGACCGACGAGAGGAAGTGGCTGACCGAGTTCGTCGCGCCGATCATCCAGCCCGAGGAAGAGGCGATCTTCCTCAAGCTGACCGAGCCGCACCAGCGCGAAACATTCAAGGAGGCTTTCTGGGCGCGCCGCGAGAAGCCCAGCCTGAAAGCTCCCCTGGGTCCGCGCTACCGCGATCGTTACGAGGAGCTGCACAGACTCGCCGACGAGAAATTCGACGGGTGGCGCAACGACGCGGGCCGGATGGTGATTGCGCGCGGAGAGCCGATCGAGATCAGCGAGCTGCACGAGTGCGGCGGCGTGACCCGGGACCTCGAGATCTGGAAGTACGCGGGGCTGGGATACACCGGCCACGGGCAGGCGCAGTACCTCTTCTACCGGCCCGCCCCGGGAGCGCCTCGAAAGCTCTGGTTCGTCGGAATCCCGGAGGAGCAGCTCTACACGCCGGCTTCGCGGCCCATGACCCAGGAGGAACAGGCCATCGAGTGCTCGAATGGGCCCAAGCCCCTGTCCACGGCCCTGCCCGCTCGCAATCACGAGTGCATCTGCAAGCTGTTCGAGTTTTTCCAGCAGGCCAAGGCGCTCAACAGCACGACCAGCGGCGCCATGGAGGCCGGACGGCTGCTGGCGCCCGACCCGATCACGACCGAAGACTTGACCGACCTGACCGGGAAGTTCGCCGGGCTCGCCAACCCGAATGCGAAGTCGATCGGCGTCCAGGGCCCGGGCTCGCCGAACGCTCAGACCGCGAGATCCATCGCGGCGGCGAAAGCCGCGGTCGCGACCTCCACTCCCGCTCCCACGCACCGCAAGCTGTCTCGCAAGGAGGTCAAGGAGCTGACCGACCAGCTTCCCGCCAAGTACAAGGAGTTCGTGGAGCTCGTGGATCTGATCATCACCGACCAGGAGAAGGAGGTCTTCCTCCAGATCGCGGACCCCTACCAGAAGGACCGTTTCATCGAGAGCTTCTGGCGGCGGCGCTCGATCGACTCGCAGGGTCTCCGGACCGACTACCAGGCCGTGCACACGCGCCGCGTCGAGATGGCGAAGGAACAGTTCCGGAACCACCTGAACAGCGACCGGGCAAAGATGCTCATCATCAACGGCCCCCCGGACGCGGTCGTCCCCATCGACTGCCCGGAGGTCTACGTTCCGATCCAGATCTGGTACTACGACCGGCTGGAAATTCTCAAGAGCAAGGTCTACCTCATCTTCTACGAGCCTTTCGGCGTCGGCGAATACAAGCTCTGGCTGCCGCTCGACGGCGAAGGCGTCCTTCAGCTCGGCGGCGGCATCGGGGCCGGCGCGTCGTCGCGGTCGCTCGGGGGCCGGCGGGTCGATACCGACCGCTGCATGGAGACCCGCACGCTCCGCCAGGCCATGGCCTACTCGACCTCGGCTCTCGGATCGGGAGCGTCGGCCCTGGCCGGCGCGGGGAAGCTTTTCCAGCCTCCGATCGTGGAGAACGAGGGGGTCGACCAGATCCTGACGATGACGACGGAGCTCGCGACCGGTTCGGTCCCGCTCGGCGTGGCGAAGCTCGTCCGTTTCCCGGAGATGCGCGCGAACAAAATCGGCGTCGATCTCTCGCTGCTCGTTTCCAAGAGCGATCTGAAGGCGCGGGACCTGGGTGAAGAAAAGTTCTACAACGTCGACGTCATCGGCGAGGTCGTCAAGGGCGAGCGGCTGATCGACAACTTCAAGTACCGGTTCGACATCCCGACCCAGGAGATCGGCGGCGACAAGATCCCGCTCACCGTTCGCCGGTACCTCTATCCCGGCGACTACAACCTGGTCCTCAAGGTGTCCGATGGCAACCAGAGCGCGGAAGGGCGGATCACCGACAAGCTGACGGTGCCCGAGCAGCCCGACGCCCCGCCGCCGCAGGTCGCGGCCGCGCGCGCCGAGGGCCGCGCCACGGTCGAGAAGGCGCGGGACCTCGGGCTGCTACCGTCCGCGATCGCGCTTCTGCCCGTCGCCAAGGAGATCGTCACCGGGCTCCAGCGCTTCGAGACGCGCGCGGCGGACGGCGTGAAGGCCGTCGACTTCTACCTGAACGGCTCGAAGATCATGACGAAGACCCGGCCGCCGTTCGAGGCGGACCTGAACCTCGGACCGCTGCCCCGAAAGCACACGATCCGCGTGGTCGCGTTCGGGACCGCGGGTCGGGCCATCGGCGAGGACGAGTACATCGTCAACGAGGGGCGCGAGATTTTCCGGGTTCGGATCATGTCTCCCGAAAAGGGCGCCCGCGTTTCCGGCTCGACGCGCGTCGTGGCCGCGGTCGCCGTGCCCGAGGGGAAGAATCTCCAGAAGCTCGAGTTCTACTCGAACGAACGGCGAGTCGCCACGCTCTACCAGGCGCCTTTCGAGCAGACCGTCACCATTTCCGAGGGCAAGTCGCTCGGTTACGTCCGCATCGTCGGGACGCTCGAGGACGGGACCGTCGCGGAGGACCTCCGCTACATCAACGCCCCCTCGTACATTTCGGAGGTCAGCGTCGACGCGGTCGAGCTCTACACGACGGTAACGGACAAGGGCCGGCCGGTGCCGGGCCTGCAGGCCTCGAACTTCAAGGTGTTCGAGGACGGCGTGGTCCAGAAGGTCGAGTCCTTCGAGTACGTCAAGAACCTGCCGCTCACGCTGGGAGTGCTCGTCGACACGTCCGCCTCGATGCTCGAGTCCCTCCCCGAAGCGCAGCAGGCGGCGCTATCCTTCCTCGACTTCTCGATTGGCGAGAAGGATCGCGCGTTCACGGTGTCGTTCGACAACGAGCCGTATCTCCTCACGAAGCTGACGAACCGCAAGGACCGGCTGTTCCGTTCCCTCGCCGGGCTGCGCGCCGAGGGATCGACCGCGCTCTACGACGCGATCATCTACGGGCTGTACCAGTTCACCGGCGTCAAGGGGAAGAAAGCCCTGGTGATCCTCTCCGACGGCAAGGACACCGCCTCCAAGTTCGACTACGAGACGCTGGTCGAGTACGTGAAGAAAGCCGGGATCTCCATCTACGGCGTCGGCCTCAAGATCTCGGGGGCCGACCTCGAGGTGAAGTACAAGCTGAACAAGCTCGCCCAGGCGACGGGCGGCCAGACTTTCTACATCGACTCGGCGAAGAACCTGGAGGCCGTTTACCGGCAGATCAACGAGGATCTTCGAAGTCAGTACATGCTGACCTACTATTCGACGAACGTGACGGCGAAGGACAAGTGGCGCAAGGTCGAGATCAAGATCGAGCCGTCCAGCCTGCAGGCGCGCACGATCACGGGGTATTACCCGTAGCGTCCCTCATCCTCGCGTCCGCCTCCCCCCGCCGGGCCGAGATCCTCACGAACCTCGGTATTCCTTTCACGGTCAGCCCGCCCGACGTCGACGAGACGATCGCCCCCGGGGAGGCGGGTCCGGATGCGGCGACCCGATTCGCCCGTGAGAAGGCCGCGGCCGCCGCGGCCCGCCATCCCGACGACTGGATCCTCGCCGCGGACACTCTCGTCCTGGTCGACGAGGCGATCCTGGGAAAGCCCCCCGACGAGGGGGCCGCCCGGGACATGCTCCGCCGGCTGTCGGGCCGCGAGCACCGGGTGGTGACGGCGGTCCACCTCCGAAAGGGCGCCGCGCCGGGAACGGGCGAGATCGTGGAGAGCCGCGTGCGGATCTCGCCGCTCACCGAGGAGGAGATCCGGTGGTACGTCGCGACCGGCGAGCCCCGCGACAAAGCCGGCGCCTATGCCGTGCAGGGCCTCGGCGCGCGGTTCGTGGACTCGGTCACCGGCTCCTTCTCGAACGTCATGGGCCTGCCGGCTCGAACCGTTTACCGGCTTCTCCGAGAAGCTCCCGATCCCGATCTCGGTCGACTCGCGCTCGCTTCCTCTCCATCTTCATCGCGTACATCCGCGCGTCCGCCTCGGCGAGCGTGATCGGGAACTCTACCTCCGAGCTGTGGATGGCCCAGCCGACGGAGAGTGTGGGCTGAAGGCCGTCGGTTCCCGGGATGTTCGGAAGCCGGCGGACGAGCTCTTCCGCCTTGGCCGCCGCGGACGGGCCGTCCGTCTTCGGCAGAACGATCAGGAACTCGTCGCCTCCCCAGCGGAAAACGTAATCGGTCTCCCGGATGCACGCCGTGAGGTAGTTGGCGACGAACTTCAACACGTCGTCGCCGACGGCATGCCCCTTCTTGTCGTTGATCTCCTTGAATCGGTCGACGTCCGCGATGAGGACCGAGAGGGAAGCGCCGAAGCGGCGCGCCGATGCGAGCTCCCGGCGGATGATGTCGTTGAAGTAGTGCCGGTTGTACAGGCCGGTCAGCGGGTCGCGAATCCCCAGCTCCTTCAACTGCTCCTCGGAAGAAACGAGCTGGTGCATCTCCGCGGCGAGCTGGATCTGGCCCGCCTCGAAGAGAAGGATGATGATTCCGACAGCGATCGTCATCTCCAGGAACATGGAGAGAAGACTGGTGTACTGGAAGAGGGGCGGCATCTGTTCGAGCCCGCCGTATCGGTGGTGCGCGTACGCGATGAGGGCGTTCTCTCCGGCCCACAGGACAAAGGATGCCGAGAGAAGCAGTCGGCCGGCGGGGGACCCCGGGGTGATCGCGAAGACGATCGCGGAGGCGAGGTAGGCAACCGCCGTTGCCAGAAGAATGGGGACGGTCCCGGCCCCGACGACGTCGGGGGCGGAGCTCCACCAGGCGAGTCCCACGATGGGAACGATCCACAGGAGCTCGCGCTGCCGGGACCGGATCTTGTCGTCGCGGAACCGGCGGAGGCCGCGAAGCAGGAGAAGAGCATGAGCCAGGAGAGAAGCGTGAAGGACGAAGAAAAACGTCCGGTTCGACCCGAGAAACGGGCGCACGATGAGCACGGTCAATCCCACCAGGAGGAATGCCCAGGAGGCGATCCAGTCGAGGAAGGCCCCCCGCCGGATCTTCTGGTACAGCATCAGAAAGACCACGAACAGCAGAGCCGTCCCGGCGGCCTGGACCAGCAGCGAAAACTGGTAAACGGGCATTCGATTTCTATGGACCGAGTCGGAGAATCTTAACCCTTGTCGACTCCGCTGTCCGTGACCGCCGACCCGCGCCCATCCCTGGGCCTGCTCGGGCCGACGCCCGCAGCCGCGCGCCGGCTCGTCCCCCGGCTCGAGGGCCGGCTATCCGGATTCACGCTCGTCCCGCTCTCGCTCGCCCGATTTCTGTCGGACCGCCGGGCCCCGTCCCGCGTGGTCCTCTGTCCGGCCGGCGGCAGCCTTGCCCAAGACCTCGAGTTCTTGGGCGCTGCCCATCGCCGAGTCCTCTGGCCGCCGCCCGGCGTCGACCTGTGGGGCGCGATCGCCGGTCTCCGCGGATCCCATGACGAGCCGCCCCGGGGCGCCCGGGCTCCCAAACCGGGGAGGTCCCGCCGGGCGTCCGCTCTCCTGCTGGAGGGAGACGTCACGCCCGCGAGGGCCCGGCGCGCGGCGGCCTCCGGAGCGCCCCGGCTCTGGATCGTCGAGCGGGTCCAGCGCGTGCGCATTCCCGACGCCTTCCTGGAGCGGCTGCGGCTCCGGGGCATCCGCTGGTCCGTGCTCGAACCGGTCGAAGTAATCGGGCTCGCCGCAACTCCCGAGCTGGCGCGGACCCGCGCGCGCTGGCGAAAGTACCTCCCGGCCGACGTCCCGGTGTGGGTGTTTCCAAAGTAGGATTTCCCGGCGGTCATCCCGGAACATCCACCGTTGAACGTCACGTGCTGGCCGGCGGTCCCGTCAGCGGCGCCGCGATGAACCCGCGCGGGCGTTCGTCGGGCTCCTGTACTCCAATCTCTACCTGAGGCGGCAGGCGGTCGCGTAAGCGGGCCCCGGCTCCAGGTAAAATCGCTCTCCTTGGAGAGCACAACCGACGCGCCAATGCTCGCCGAGAGGGACTTTCCTCTCGGCGTTCCCGGCTTCACGTACCAGGACCTGCACCGCGAGGAGCGACTGGCCGACCTCGATCGGGTCTTTCGCGAAGAGCTCCAGGCGGACGATCCCTCCCTCGCGGCGCGGCTGACGCTCTGGCGGTCGGGCACGGAGTCCCTCGACCCGATCGCCCGGTCCCGACTCCTCGTGGAGGCGGCCCGACCCCTCGCGCGGTTCGTGGCCCGCCTGTTCGGCGTCGAGCGGGAGTGGCGGAGCCAGGCGGCGGCCGCGGCGCCGGAGGCGGTTCTCTTTCGATTCCGCCGCGACTTTCTGCTCCGGCGGGCTGCGCGGGCGCCCCTGGCAGCCGAAGAGGAGCTCCGCGCGCTCTCGCGGGAGGCGAAAACGGTCGAGTCCGAGCTTTTCGGAGATCTTCCGTGGGACTCCGACCCCGAGCTCTCCACTTCGCGGATGGCAACCGAGCTTCTCGACCTGGAGTCCGAGCACATCGAGGCCGTCCGCCAGAAAAAGCGCCCATCCGTCTCGGAGGAATCCCACCGCCGCGTCGCGGAGCTCGCCCGTCGGGCGGCTGCCGCGTCCGCCGCGCTGCCCCTCGCCCGGGACCTCTCGGATGAAGCGGCGCTCGAGTTCCTCGAGACCCTGCTCTCGCGGTATGCCGCGTGGTGCAAGGCCCGCCTTCACGATCCGAACCTCCGCGCGGAGGTTTCGGGCTGGGTGTCCTTCCGGCTCCCCGAACCGGTTGACTTCCACCATCTGGTCGAGACGGAGCGGCCGGAGCCCGGGCTTCCGGAGACGCGCGTCGGGCCCGCTCACCGGAGGCGGCGGCGCGAAGGGTTCGGGTTGACCGATCCGAGGATGTCGCGCCGGGAGGTGCTCGGCGAAACCCACTACTGCATCCTGTGCCACGACCGCGACAAGGACTCCTGCGCGAAGGGCTTCTTCGACGCGAAGACCGGCACGTGGCAGAAGAACCCGCTCGGCATCGAGCTCAAGGGATGCCCCCTCGACGAAAAGATCTCGGAGATGCACCAGCTGCGGCGCGAGGGCGACTCGCTCGGTGCACTCGCCCTGGTCGCGATCGACAACCCCATGTGTCCGGGCACGGGCCACCGGATCTGCAACGACTGCATGAAGGGTTGCATCTTTCAGAAACAGGACCCGGTCAACATTCCGCAGATCGAGACGGGCGTCCTGACCGACGTCCTCGCCCTGCCGTGGGGCGTCGAGATCTACGGGCTGCTCACCCGGTGGAACCCGCTGTCGCCCGTCCGGCCGTATGCCCTCCCCGACAACGGCCGCCGGGTCCTCGTCGTGGGACTCGGGCCCGCCGGCTACACGCTGGCGCACTACCTCGTGAACGAGGGCTTCGGAGTCGTCGGCATCGACGGGCTCAAGATCGAGCCCCTGCCGGCCGAGTGGACCGGCGAAGACGGCCGGGGGATCCACCCGATCCGGGACTACGCCTCGATCTCCCGCCGCCTCGACCAGCGCCCGCTCGCCGGGTTCGGCGGCGTCTCGGAGTATGGAATCACGGTCCGCTGGGACAAGAACTTCCTGACCCTGGTGCACCTGACTCTCGCCCGCCGCCGCCGTTTCGAAATTCTCGGAGGGGTGCGCTTCGGGGGAACCGTCACGGCCGAACAGGCGTTCGACCTCGGGTTCGATCACGTCGCGATCGCGGCGGGCGCGGGCCGGCCCACGATCATCGCCATGAAGAACAACATCATTCGGGGCGTCCGGAAGGCGTCCGACTTCCTGATGGCGCTCCAGCTGACCGGCGCGTTCAAGGAGGAGGCGCTCGCCAACCTGCAGGCCGAGCTTCCCGCGGTCGTCATCGGCGGGGGCTTGACCGCGATCGACACGGCGACGGAGCTCCTGGCTTACTACCCCATCCAGGCCGAGAAGACGCTCGCGCGCTACGAGGCCCTGATCGCGGAGCGCGGAGAGGAAACGGTCCGGGCGCTCTTCGACGAGGAAGAGCGCGAGATCCTGGACCGCCTGCTGCGGCACGGCGGCGAGGTTCGCGAGGAGCGCGAACGGGCGCGGTCGTCCGGGGAGAAGCCCGACCTCGCGCGGCTGTGCCGGGAGTGGGGCGGGGTCTCGATCGTCTACCGCCGCGCGCTCGAAGAGTCACCGGCGTACCGGCTGAATCATGAAGAGGTCATCAAGGCCCTCGAGGAGGGGATTTCCTTCATCGAGGGCCTCGAGCCGGCGGAGGCCGTACCCGACCAGTACGGCAAGCTGGCGGCGGTCCGTTTCCGCCGGTCCGGCGGCGGCGAGTTGCTCGACCTGCCGGCGCGGACGTGCCTCGTCGCGGCGGGGACCACCCCGAACATCACCTACGCGAAGGAGTTTCCGGAGGCCTTTCCGCTCGACGAGCGCCGCCGCTTCTTCGCGCCCCACCGCGCGGTGCGAACGGCCGCGGGCGCCTGGCGCCTCGATCCCGCGCCCGCCACGGACGAGTGGGCGTTCTTCACGGGCTACTCCCGCGACGGGAAGTTCATCACGTTCTTCGGCGACAACCATCCCGCGTACAACGGGAATGTCGTCAAGGCGATGGCGTCCGCGAAGGTGGGCTATCGCGCGATCGCGGCTCTGTTCGAGGACGACGGCCTCCCGGCTGCCCTGGAGCGCGACCCGCGAACCAATGACTGGGAAACCTTCCGGACGAAGATGCGCGACCTCTTCACGGCGCGGGTGGTGGAGGTTCGGCGACTGACGCCCACGATCGTGGAAGTCATCATCCGGGCGCCCGCGGCGGCGGCGAACTTCCAGCCCGGCCAGTTCTTCCGCCTGCAGAACCTGGAGCGGTACGCGCCCGTGATCGGCGGCTCACCGCTCCTGATCGAGCCGCTGGCCTTGACGGGCGCGTGGGTCGATGCTGGACGGGGACTTCTGTCGATGATTGCCCTGGAGCTCGGCGGCTCGTCCCGGATCTGCGCCGCCCTGAAGCCGGGCGAGCAGGTCCTGGCGATGGGACCGACCGGGAGCGCGACCGAGCTTCCGGAAAACGGAACGGTGCTGCTCTGCGGAGGCGGGCTCGGCAACGCGGTGCTCTTCTCGATCGGCAAAAAGGCGCGGGAGCTCGGAAACCGGGTGATCTACTTCGCGGGCTACAAGAAGGCCGAAGACTTCTACAAACGGGAGGAGCTCGAAGCCGCCGCTGACGTCCTCGTCCTGTCGGTGGACCGGGGTCTGCCGATTCCCGCCCGCCGTCCCCAGGACCGGCAGTTCGTCGGCAACATCGTCGAATCCATGACCGCGTGGGCGGAGGGACGGCTGGGCGAGACCCCGATCCGACTCTCGGACGTGGACCGCGCGATCGCAATCGGGTCGGACCGCATGATGGCGGCGGTCGCGCGGGCGCGCCACGGCGTTCTGGCTCCGCACCTCCGGCCGGACCACGTGGGCATCGGCTCCATCAACTCGCCCATGCAGTGCATGATGAAAGAGGTCTGCGCCCAGTGCCTCCAGCGGCACGTCGACCCCGTGACCGGAGCGGAGCGCGAGATCGTGTTTTCCTGCTTCAACCAGGATCAGAAGTTGGACGAGATGGACTGGGACAACCTCGCCGCGCGCCTGCGCCAGAACACCGTCAGCGAGAAGCTGACGAACCTGTGGATCGAGAGATTGTTTTCGCGAGAGGACCCGAGAGTGGTTTAGTCCGGGACGTCGTGTCGGTGTCCCGTGTCCCGTCCTAGGGCACTCCCGCCAGGAAGATCAGGTAGGGGTTGATCGCCAGGCCCTCGCGGAGATTGTCGTCGTCCTCGGGCAGACGCGTGATCGAGAAGTGCAGGTGCGGACCGGTGACGTGACCCGTCGAACCGACGTAGCCGATCAGCTCTCCCTTTTCGACGGATCGGCCGGCGCGCAATCCCCGGGCGTAGCGGGAAAGGTGGCAGTAGAAGAAGAGGTACCGGCCGGTCGCGTCCTTCTGGTAAATCGTGATACCGCCGCGCCCCTCGCGGGTCAGCTTCAGGATTTCGCCGTCGGCCGTCGCCAGGATCGGCGTGCCCCGCGGCGCCGCGATGTCGATGGCCAGGTGCCGGGAGTACTGGCCACGCGACTCCAGGAAGGAGTCCTTGAGTCTCTGGCGGTCCACCCCTTCGACCGGAATGAGGAAGTTCTCCGCCACGAGCTCCGAGAGGTCCACGTCTTTCGGCCGCACCCGGGCAGTCGCCGACTTGGGACGGAAGAGCGAGCCCAGCCGCCTCGCGATGCGGGACATCCGGGCAGGCTCGTGGCGTTCCAGGATCTCGGTTTCCGGCTTCTCGGGCGCGTCCGCGTCGGCGAGGTGGACGTGGGCCTCGATGACCGGATCCTCCGGCGGACATGGGAGTTGCGGGTAGTCCTGCGCTTCCGGAACCGGAGCCGACGGTTCGACGGAGTTCTCGGCGGTCACGACCTCGATCGAGTCGAGAACGACTTCGCGGTCACCGGTCTGGTGGATGACCGCCTCCGGGCTTTTCCGGGCATGCGGAAGAGTCCGCCGGGAAGCCCGTCGATGGTGTTTCGATCGGGCTTCGGAAGGGGCGGGGAAAAGGATGAGGAACAAAGCAGCGGCCGCTGCCGTGAGAACCGGCGCCTTTCGCACGGACGGATTATTCAAGACGTTGAAGGACGCGGTCAAGGAAAAAAGACCAGCGGAATCAGATACTTATGCCGTATCAGCATACGGCCGTAAGCCCGATTCTGGATCGACTAGGCGCGCTCCAGGTACGAATTGTCGCGGGTGTCCACTTTGATACGCGTGCCCGCCTCGATGAACTGCGGCACCATTACCTGGAGGCCCGTTTCGAGGGTCGCCGGCTTGTAGGACGCGGAGGCGGTGGCTCCCTTCATGCCGGGCTGCGTTTCCACGACTTTGAGCGTCACCGTGTTGGGCAGCTCGATTCCGACGGGGTTGCCCTCGTAGAGGTCCACGCGGATCGACGTGTTGGGCAGCAGGTAAGCCATCTGCTCCCCGATCACCTCGTCGGAGAGCATGACCTGATCGAAGCTCTCGTTGTCCATGAAGTGGTGCCCGGCCGAGTCGGAGTAGAGGTATTCCATCTCGCGCTCGTCGAGCGAAGCCTTCTCCACCCGGTCGGTCGAGCCGAAACGGTGCTCGATCATGGCGCCGTTGCGGAGGTTTCTCATCTTGACCTGCACGAACCCGCGCAGGTTGCCGGGCGTCTTGTGCACCACTTCGTGGGCACGGTGCAGCTCCTTGTTGTACATGAGGAGCGTTCCGCTTCGGATCTGGGTCGCCGGAATCATCATGGCCGACACTCCCCCGTTGAAAAACCCGCGCAATCTAGCAGATTCGGGCCGAAAAAAAGCCCCGGAGGATGCCTCCGGGGCCGAATGACCGGGAAAGACGGGTCAGCGGGAAATGATCCGCGTCACCCTCTTGGAAAGGGTGGGGAAAACGACCTCGACGCCCTCCGGGATTCCGGCGTCCGAGCGCACGAGGTCCTTCCACATCTGCTGGGGATAGGCGATCCCCTCGGGGACCGGCCCCTCGCTGGAGGTGACGATGGGGGTGTCGGGCGTGAAGACCGCTTCGGCCATGTTCGGGAGCTCGAAGTTCGTGTCCTTGACCGAGTTCAGGTGCTCGAGCACGATCTTGGCCACGATCGCGTAGCCGATGTTCGAGGGGTGGAAGCCGTCAGCCGAAAAGATCCCGCCGGTCAGGAAGGAGCTCGTGACGACGATTCCGCCTCCCACGTCGTAACCGTGGGCGACGATGTCGTCGAAGATCGAGTGGATGTCGATGACCGTCGCGCCGTTCGCCGCCGCGATCGTGGCGATGCGCGCGTTCAGATCCACCGCGCGCTGCCGGATGAGGTCCACCTCGTCGGGATAGAGAAGGACTCCTGTATTCAACGTCGCCGGAGGGCTGAACGAACCGTCGGGCAGCGGCTGACCGGTCCCACCGAGCGCGGCCGGGACCCCGATGCCCTGCGCGAGCAAGCTCGCCGCGCCGAGCGTCACGAGCGTTCCCTCCGGGATCGGACACGGCGCCGTCGAGCACGTCGCGGTCGTTCGCGGCCCGAGCAGGGGGACCGTCTGGCCTGAGACCAGGACGGGTTGCCGGGTAGTCGGGTTCACCAGCACTCGCGGCACGGTCGTCGTGAACGGGATCGAGGCGACGTCCGGGATGTTCATCGCAACCACCGTGCGGCCCGATGCCCGCAGCCCCGTCATGAGCTGGGTGTACTTCGCCTCGAAGACAGCGATGGGGGTGAGCGTGACCCCCTCGATGGCTGCGCCGCTCAAGGCCGCGCCGAGGACGTCGTTGGGCCCGGCCCACACCGTCACGAGATCGGGGAGAGGAGATTCGCCTCGTCCATCGCGCTCATTCCCTCGAAGGGACCGCCCGGGAAGTTGCGCAGCACGAGGGCCGCAAAGCGGTTCGCCGTGCCTCCCGCCGGGTTGGAGACCTTGAGGTCCACCAGGTCACCCGCGTTCGCACCCACGATTCCCAGGTTGTCGTACGGCCGGGGGAGCGTCGCGTTCAACGGGACGCCCTGCTGGGAAACGGCGCCCACCGTGATCGTGCCTCCGGCAACGACCGCGCCCAGGCACGCCGGCCCCGTCAGCGGATTCGACAGGGCGCGCTCGGAGACCAGGGGCTGCTGGAAATCGGTGATGCCGAGCTCCATCGCGACGATCTTCGGGTAGGACCGGTTCTGGTGCCGTTGAACCAGGCAGCCCCCTTCGTAGGCCGCCGTCAGGCTGTCGCCGAGCGCGACGTACTTGTGGAACGTTGTCTGGGAATACGCGGGTGCCGCGAGCAGAGCGGTGAAGACACCGGCGGAGACGGCCGCGCGAAAGAGCGATCTCTTCATCGTGATCTCCTTGAAATTAGAACGAGAGCCGGAAATTCAGACCGAAGACGTTCGCCGATTCCTCGTACCGACCGAAGAACTGATCCGTGCTCGCCTGCCCACGCGTGTCGCGGTGCTTGAACTTGATGTAGACGTCGGACACGTCGACGCCCCAGTGGTCGGTACCGTAGCCGAGCCCGAGGGTATACGCGTTGCGATCGGCGTCCGCGAGGATCGGCCCGACGTCCGCGAGCGGTTGGGGGGTCTTGTCGATGTAATAGCCCGCCCGGACCGCCAGGCTCCCGAACTTCTTCTGGAGCCCGGCGCGGTAAGCCCAGGAATCCTCCCAGCGGGTCGGCCGGTCGAGGTCCGGGATCGCGTCGTTCGCGAAGTCGATCACCAGCTGGTCGAAGGAAGACCACTCGGTCCAGTCGGCGTCGAGCGAGACGGTGAAGTCGGCGGGCAGGTTGATCGCGGCTCCCAGGTTCACGGACGCCGGGAAATCGATCGCGACCGCGACGTCCTGCTTGCCCTGCGGAAGCTGCGCCGCGACGGCCGCGTCGAACGCGGGGTTGCCGGTCAGCCTCTGGGTGAACTTTCCGGTGCCCTTGTAGTCGACCTTGATCTTGCTGCGGTAGGTCGCGCCGAGCGAAAAGGCGTCCCCCGCCTTCCAGAGAATCCCGGCGTTCCATCCCCAGCCGTGGTTGTCCTGGAGGTCGCTGTCGAGCTTGATGTGCGCCACGTCCACGACGGACAGGGTGAACGGATTGATCGCGGCGCGGTTGCGCTCGAGCATCACGCTCGAGAGCCGGTAGTCCGCCCCGACCGCGAGAGAAAAGGACGGCGCAGCCTGGAAAGACAGCACGGGGTTGATGTCCGCAGTCCGGATGACGGCGTTCTGGGCGATGAAGCGACCCGAGAACTCCTCGGCGTTGTCCCAGCGGAACCCGAGTCCGTACGGGGCGTTGATCCCGAGTCCGAAGTTGACGTTCGGGGTGAGCGGCACGACGGCATAGATCGTCGGCAGGAGGAAGCTCGTCTTGCGCTGCTCCTCGGTCCCGAAGCCGGTACCGGGGTAGGGGTTCTCGCCCCGGAAGTTACCGTCCACCTTCGTGAGCAATGACCCGCCCACCTGGACGCTGAAGTGCTTCTGCCAGCCGAGGCCAGCCGGGTTGTAGAAGACCGCGGAGGGATCATCCGCCACCGCGGTAAAAGCGAGACCCATCCCCGAGGCTTTCGATCCCTGAGTGAAGACCGAAAACCCGGAGGGAAAAGCTGGCGCCGCCACGAGGAAGAGGAGCGCCAGGGCAACGAGCGCTGCGTGAGAACCCACCCGACCGCGTCTGGTCACGTTCACTCCTCCTAATGTTGGGGTGGCATCGAGAAATGTCTCCGCACGCTATTCCGGGGCCGCCCTCAAGTCAATCAGCCCTATCATCTCTACGTAACCATGGGATGGTGGGTAGCGGCCATTTGCTCTCTTTCGGCGCCGTCGAGGCGCCGGTAAACTTGTCACGGGAAAGCGAGAGTCCGACGCGCGAGGGGGGCGGCGCGACGCCGGCTTCCGCCGTCCGCGAAGTCCCCCACAGCTCCGGAGCGATTCTCGGCGGCCGCTATCGCGTCGAACAGGTGCTCGGCTTCGGCGGGATGGGCGTCGTCTACCGCGCGCGGGACCTGAGGCTCGACGGCGAGATCGCGCTGAAGAGGATTCGGCCGGACCGCTTCTCTCCCGAACGGCGGGAAACGCTCCGCCGCGAGATCGTCCTGGCCCGGCGGGTCACCCACGAAAACGTCTGCCGCGTCTACGACCTGGTCGAGATCGAGGGCGAGGAATTCGTTTCGATGGAGTACCTCCCGGGCAAGACCCTCAAGGAGATCGAGCAGAAGGAAAGGATCCTTCCCCTGGGCCGGGGCCTGGCGATCGCGAAGGGAATCTGCAACGGCCTCGCCGCGGCGCATCGCATCGGCGTTCTCCACCGCGATCTGAAGCCGGAAAACGTGATGGTCGGCGAGGACGGAAAGCCGCGCCTCATGGACTTCGGCATCGCGGTAGAGAGCGGCGGATTCGTTCCCCAGACCGAGACCGTTCCCGGCACGCCCCAGTTCCTGGCGCCCGAGCTCCTGCAGGGCGAGTCGCCGAGCGTGTCCACCGACGTTTACGCAATGGGGGTCCTCCTCTACGAGATGTTCACGGGACGGGTGCCGATCGATGACGACAACACCGCGAGACTGGTCCGCCGCATCGTCCGGGAGGCGCCGCCCTCGGTCGCCAGCCTGCGGCCCGATCTTCCTCCAGAGCTCGCCGCGATCCTGGATCGCGCCATCGCCAAGGACCCCCAGGCGCGATTTGCCGACGCGCCCGCGCTCGCCGACGCGATCGTCGCTTTCGAGGGGCAGGTTCTCGATCGCGTCCTCTCGGAGGTCTCCGTCACCCGCGCCAAGATGGTCAAGCTGATGGTGATCCTGGAGGCGAACAAGTCCCTCGCCGCCACGCTCGACACCACCGAGACCCTCCGGATCATCCTGCGGACCGCCACGAGTGAGACCCAGGCGGAGCGCGGCACGATCTTCCTGACCGACCCCGCTACGGGGGAGCTGGTCAGCCAGATTCTGGAGGGCGGCGCAATGGCTCCCATCCGGCTTCCCGCGGGCCGCGGGATCGCCGGTTCCGTAGGTCGCACCGGGGAAATGGTCAACGTCGCCGACGCTTACAACGACCGGAGATTCGACTCGAACACCGACTCGGGCTCCGGGTTCCACACCGTTTCGATCCTCGCGGCCCCGATGCGCACGCCCGCCGGAGAGATCGTCGGCGTGGTCGAGATCCTGAACAAGAGGAAAGGTGCCTTCTCCAAGGAGGACGAAGAGTTTCTGGCGGAGGTCGGGACCCACGCCGCGCTCGCGGTCGCCGGCGTCCGGCAGCACCAGGCGGAGGTCGAGCGCGCCCGCCGCGAAGGCGCATCGCGGGCGCTGCGGGGAGTCTCCGCTCTCCTCGTGCCCCACGCGTGGCCGGAAACCCCGGCTTTCGAGTCGGCCCCCTTGCGGTGGAGATCGGAGGAGCTGAGCCTGGTGGCGTACGCCGTGGAAGCGGGGCCGGACAGTCTCGCGTTTCTCCTCGTCGAGCCGCTCGGGGAGCCCGAGGACTCCCTCTCGCCCCTGCTCCGCACCCTCGAGGCCGGACGCCGCATGCTCCCGGACGCGGCGCCCTCTGAGATCGTCGCCGCCATCGGAAGTCTCGACGCCGGATGCGCGGCGTCCGCGGCGCGCTGGACCGGCGACCGGCTCCTCCTGGCGAGCTCGGAAGCAGCCCTCCCGGTTCTGCTCCGCGAGGGGCGCGTTCTCCCGCTCGCCGGGAACGGCCCCATCGAAGTGACGACGCAGCCGGGCGACGCGCTCGCGATTTCATCGAGCGGCCTCTCCCGCCTGCGCCCGCTCGCGATCGGTTCGTCACCCTCCGTCCCGGCTTCGCTGGAGCGGTTCGCGCGGCTCGCCGCGGGAAAGCCTCTCTCCTCGGCGTTCGCGCGGCTCGTCGCCGACTGGAAGCGCGAGGGGGTCTCGACCGGCGACCGCGACGTCCTGATGCTCGCCGCGCGAAGGACGTAGCCTCGTGAAGCTGCGTTACGTCCTGGTGGACGTCTTCGCGGACCGGCCGCTCGCGGGCAACCCGCTCGCCGTCTTCCCGGACGCTTCGGGGCTCGAGGACCAGACCCTCCAGCTCGTCGCGCGCGAGATGGATCATGCCGCCACGGCTTTCCTGTTCAAGGCCGAGACGCCCGGCGCGGACTTTCGCCTCCGGATTTTTTCGCGGGAGCGGGAGATCCCCTTCGCCGGGCATCCCGCCCTGGGCGCCCACTTCGTGTTCGCCACGGAGGGCGGCGGGCGCGTGACCCAATCCGTGAGCCGGGCGGCGCACGAGGGTCCCGGCGGCGTCGTCCTGGTCGAGAGAATCGTCGAGGCGGGCCGCGTCGTCCAGATCCGGATGGACCTGCGG
This sequence comes from Acidobacteriota bacterium, assembly GCA_038327245.1. GTDB lineage: Bacteria > Acidobacteriota > Thermoanaerobaculia > UBA5066 > Gp7-AA6 > Gp7-AA6. The sequence continues at coordinate 8,923 of JBBQKV010000007.1, read as the reverse complement.
TTGCCCGAGATGGGCCCGAAACTCGGGACGGAGGACGTCGCCGGCCTGGCCGAAGCCCTCGGCCTCGCCGAGGAGGAGATCCAGGCGACGAATCAGCCGGTGCGCGTCGTTTCGGCCGGCCTGCCGGCGCTCATCGTTCCGGTGGCGACGCTGTCGGCCCTCTGCTCGGCCCGGCCCCGGTACGGCCTCCTGCGGGGCCTGCTGGAAGGAAGGGACGCAACGATCGTGTACGCCTTCACGAAGGAGACCCGGGAAGCCCGCTCCGCCGCCCACGCCCGCGCGTTCGACGTCATCGGCTCCGTTGAGGTTCCGGGCGCCGGAGCCGCCGCAGGAGCGCTCGCGGCCTACCTGGTCTCCCACTCCGCCGTCACGATTCTGCCGTTGACCGCGCTCGCGATCGAGCAGGGACACTGTGTCGAGCGGCCGTCGACCATCTACACCGAAGTCCACATGGCGGGGGCCGAGATCGTCCGGGTCGTCATCGGAGGCCGCGTCATCCGCGTGGGCGAGGGAGAGCTGGAGCTTCCGTCTTGAGAGGACGTCGCGGGGACAGGATTTATCCTGCACCCGCCTCCGAACTCCGTCGCGGGATTCCTGCACCCGCCTCCCAACTCGCGCTGGCATTCCTCACTCTCACTCTCACTCTCGCCTGCTCCTCCACTCCTGCCGCCGATGCGGGTCGGGCACTCGGCGAGCGCATCTCACTCCGCCCCGGCGAGTCTGCGCGGATCCGGGGTGAGCACGCCACGATCGTCTTCGAACGGATCGTCTCGGACAGCCGGTGCGCCGTGGACGTCCAGTGCATCCGGGCGGGCGAGGCGCGCGCCGCTTTCCGGCTGGAGACCGGCGGCGCCGCCGAGATTTCCTTCCAACTCGATACGGATCGCGAGCGGACCGGCGACGTCGGAGGCTACCGGGTCACGCTCGTCGAAGTCTCCCCCGCTCCCCGCTCGACCGTGAGGATTGCGCCCGCGGAGTACCGAGTCGGGATCACGATTTCCCGCTGAATAGTTCGCCCCCGTCGTAGACCACCCGCTCCCCTTCCAGTCGCGCAAAGGACGGCAGCTCGTGCGGGCGCGCCGCCTTCTCGTTCAGGATTTCGAGAACCTCCCAGCCGCGGGCCAGGAATGCATCCGCCAGGATCGACCGGTGGCAGCGCCACGGAAGCGCCTCGGCGCAAGTCAACGCCGTCGGGACGTCCCGCGCCAGCGCCATCGCCTTCTCGAGCGCGCCCGCGAACTCGGGCGTGTCCATGTAGTCCGCGTAGCCGCGGAAGGGCTCGGTGCGCCACGCGGAGTGCGGAGAGTCGGGGAGAGCCTTCCGCCGGCCACCGAGCTCCGGCATCCCCGCGTAGCCGATACCCGCTGCCGGGAGCGACGCCGCGAGACTCGCAGCATCGAAGTGGGGCCACTTCCGGGAGGTCGGAAACCGCCTCACGTCCAGGACGCGCCCGATCCGATGCGCCTCCAGGATCGAGAGAAACTTTTCGATGGGATGGTTCGAGTGACCGACCGTCCAGATCCGGCTCAGGGCAGCACGGCGACCGCGACCGCGCCCGGTCCCCCGTGGGCGCCGAGCGCCGGTCCGCACTCGACGATCATCACGTCGGACTCCGGGGAACGGTCGCGGATCTGGCGAGCGAGCCTCTCGGCCAGCTCCGGCGCATCGCAGTGAGCGACCCCGAAACGGGCGCCGGAGGCGGTCTTCCCCGCGTCGGCCGCCTGGAAGAGGAGCGCCATCATTTTCTTCAGCGCGGCGCCGAATCCGCGCGCCTTGCACGCGGGCTCCGCGGTCCCCTTCTTCGTGAGCGTCAGGACCGGGAGAAGCCCGAGGAGCTTCGCCAGGAAACCCTTCCCGGGAGGAACCCGTCCGCCCCGCACGAGGTGCTCCAGGGTCGGCACCGCGATGTAGACCGAAACGCGGTCGGCTGCGGCGCGCGCAATCCTCACGACCTCGTCGAACGGTTTTCCGGCGGCGGCCGCCTCCGCGGCGGCCCGGACGACCAGCCCCAGCCCGACCGAGGCGTTACGGCTGTTGACGTGCTCGAACGCCGTGTTCTCGATGGGCCGCGAGCCGACGATTGCGGCCTGGTAGGTCCCGGACACCGCCTTGGACAGGTGGATCGACACGATCGACGCGGCGTGGGCTGCGACCGAGTGGTAGACCTGCGTGAAGTCGGCCGGTGGCGGCTGCGAAGTCTTGGGTTCGACGTCGGTCACGGCGAATCGGGCGTAGAACTCGGCGGGGGTGAGCGTCACCTTGTCGAGATAGTTCTCGGAGCCGAAGTACACCCGGACCGGGACCATTCCGATGTTGAGATCCTCGAACATCGACGGAGGAAGGTCGCACGTCGAGTCCGTCACGATCCCGACGCGTTCCGCGCGGTTCCGGTCGAAGCGCGTCTCGTGCTGCGACCGCATGTCTTCGACCTTGGTCTGCGCGACCTCGCCGTAGCGCGCGACGATCTCGAACAGCCTCTCGGGCTCGTTGGTGTGAACGTGGAGGCGCACCCGCGTCGCTCCGCCTGCGATCACGACCGAGTCGCCGGCGAGCGCCGCCTCCCGGCGGAGCGCGGCGCGGTCGATCCGGTCCCCTTCCAGCAGGGCCTCGGTGCAGTACCGGAACAGGATGGACTCGGGCGTGCGGTCGAAGACGGCCGCGCGGACCTCCTCGGGCGGGACCGGAGGCGGCGCCCGGCGCGCCGCGTCTCGCACGTAGCGGACGATCCCCTCGAGCAGGTACACGAACCCCTGCGCGCCGGCGTCCACGACCCCGGCCTTCTTGAGCGCCTTCATCTGGTTCGGCGTGTTCTCCAGCGAACGCTTCGCCTCCTTGAGGGAGTCCGGCAGGATCACGGCGAAGTCCGAAACGTCCGTCGCGCGGAGCGCCACGTACTTCGCCCAGTCGCGGATGACCGTCAGGATCGTCCCCTCGACCGGCCGCGCGATGGCGCCGTACGCGGACTCCGCCGCGGAGAGGACGGCTTCGCCGAAGTCGCGCGTGGAGACCCGCGGGCGGTCCGGCAGGCCCTCGTAGAACCCGCTGAAGAACTGCGCGAGGATCGCGCCCGAGTTGCCCCGCGCCCCGCCGAGGGCCTCGTTCGCGAGCGCCGCGCACATCCGGCGGACGTGGCGCTCGTGGAGCCGGGCGATCCCGGCGGCCACTTTCTGCAGCGTACCGGCGAGGTTCGTCCCCGTGTCGCCGTCCGGGACCGGAAAGACGTTGATCTTGTTGAGCGGCTCGGCGCGCTCCCCCACGAAGTACGCGCCCGCGATCACCGCCCGGGACAGCCGCCGGCCGTCCAGGTACGCGATCGAGATCACGATCCGAGCGGCGCGGGCTGACCCTCGCGTGCGCGCTCGCCGTGGCGGAGCGAGCGAAACTCCTCCGCGACGGCCGGAAGCCGGTCGAGGTAGAGGAGCACGACTCCGCACCCCATGCAGGCCCACGGAAAGACCTTCTCCAGGCCCCAGCCGAAAAGGCCTCCGCGCTTCCACGGCTTCTTCCAGAAATAGGTCGTGTACCCCGAGACGTGGGTCTGCGAGCGCACGAGATCGCCGCCGCAGAGCGGACATTTTCGGTGGAAGGCGGAGCTCATCGAGGTGGGTAAGGATATCGCGGCGGTTACGGCGCCGGCTTCCAGGCGAGGACCAGGTTCTTCGCGGCGCCCACCTCGTCCACGCGCTTGACCGGCGTCGTGTGGGGCGCGTTCTTCACGATCGCGGGGTCCTCTTCGCACTCGCGCGCGATCGCCCGCATCGCCGCGACGAACGCGTCCAGGCCCGACTTCGACTCGGTCTCGGTCGGCTCGATCATGAGCGCGCCGTACACGATCAGCGGAAAAGAGATCGTCGGCGGATGGAATCCGTAGTCCATCAGCCTCTTTCCGATGTCCATCGCATGGATGCCCTGCGCCGACTGCTTCTTGTCGGAGAAGACCACCTCGTGCATCGTGGGCGCGTCGTACTTCAGATGATAGACGCCGGCGAGGCCGGCCCGGACGTAGTTCGCGTTCAGGACCGCGCCGCGCGCCACCTCCCCGATCCGGTTTCCGTAGGACGAGATGTACGCGAAAGCGCGCACGAACATTCCGAAGTTGCCGAGGAACGTGCGCAGCCGTCCGATCGAATCGGGCCGCGCGTGGTCCAGATAGAACGTCCCGTCCTCGCGCCGCTCGACCGTCGGCCGGGGAAGGAAGGGGACGAGCTTCCCGGTGACCGCCACGGGCCCCGCCCCCGGGCCGCCGCCGCCGTGAGGCGTGGAGAACGTCTTGTGGAGGTTCATGTGCATCACGTCGATGCCCATGGCGCCGGGCCGCGCGATGCCGACGAACGAGTTGAAGTTCGCGCCGTCGCAGTAGAGGTAGCCCCCCTTCGCGTGCACGATGCGCGCGATCTCGAGGATCTGGTTCTCGAAGATCCCCAGCGTATTCGGGACCGTCAGCATGAGGGCCGCGACGTCTTCGGTCATCGCTTCCTCGAGCACGTGGAGGTCCAGCGTCCCGCGGGCGTTCGACCTCAGCTCCCGCACCTGGTATCCGGCGAAGTGCGCCGAAGCGGGGTTGGTGCCGTGCGCCGAGTCCGGGATGAGCACGGTCTTCCGCGGGTTCCCCGCCTTCGCCAGGGCCGCGCGAACCATGAGGATGCCGGCGAGCTCCCCCTGGGCTCCCGCCGCGGGCTGCAGAGTCACCCTTTCGAGGCCCGTGAGCTCCGCGAGGATTCTTTCGAGTCGCCACGCGAGCTCGAGGGCCCCCTGCGAGACCTCCTCGGGCGCGAGGGGGTGCGCCGCCGCGAATCCGGGCAGTCGCGCGACCTCCTCGTTGACGCGGGGGTTGTGCTTCATCGTGCAGGACCCCAGCGGGTACAGCGCTTCGTCGATCGAGAAGTTCAGCCGGGAGAGGCGCGTGAAGTGGCGGGCCACTTCGACCTCGCTGATCTCGGTCTCCCCCGCGATCTCGGCGCGGAGAAGCGCGGTCGGGATCGCAACGACGTCCGGAACGTCGAGGGCCGGGAGCGAGTAGCCGACCTTTCCCTCGCCGGACCTTTCGAACACGAGGGGCTCGTGCCGCGGCTCGGGGTGGAGCCGGTCCGCCGGCTTCGGCGCGCTCTCCTCGATCTCCACGCTCAAGAGGTTTCCCTGCTCTCCGCCGCGGGGACAGGGCGTTCGCGCCCTGCAGCCGCCTCCTTTAATTCCGCCACCAGCCGGTCCATCTCGTCGCGCGTATTCATTTCGGTGGCCGCGACGAGGAAGCGGTTCGCGGACTCCGGCTCCCACCGCGAGAGCGGGACGCCGCCCAGGATCCCGCGCGCCGCGAGGCGCGACAGGAGCGGCGCCGCGGCGACCGGAGCCTCGGCCACGAACTCGTTGAAGGTCGGCGCGGAGAAGGGGATCGAAAACCCCGGGATCCTCGCGATCGCGCCCTTCAGATGCTCGGCTTTCGCGTGCGACTGCAGCGCCACCTCTCTCAGGCCGTGCTTCCCCAGGAGCGAGCAGTGGATGTTCGAGGCCAGGGCCATGAGTCCCTGGTTCGTGCAGATGTTGGACGTCGCCTTCTCGCGGCGAATGTGCTGCTCACGCGTCGAGAGCGTCAGGCAGAACGCCCGTCGGCCTTCAGCGTCGCGAGTCTCGCCCACGAGCCGTCCCGGAATCTGGCGCTCGTGCCGGGAGCGGCAGGCGAGAAACCCGAGCACCGGGCCGCCGAAGTGCATGGGCACGCCGAGCGACTGGGCCTCGCCGCAGGCGATGTCGGCGTCCCGCTCGCCCGGGGGCGCGAGCAGCGCCAGCGAAACGGCCTCCGCAACCACTGCCACGGAGAGCGCGCCCCTTTCGTGCGCGGCGCGCGAGCCGGTCTCCCAATCCTCCACGACGCCGTAGAAGTTGGGCGACTGGACGGCCACCGCGAACGTGTCGTCGTCCACGGCGGCGGCGAGCGCTTCCGGGTCGGTCCCGCCGTCCGGGCCCACGGGAACCTCGACCGCCGTGAAGCCCAGGTTGGCGAAATAGGTTCGCACGGTCTCGAGGTACTCCGGGTGAATTCCGGCGGAGAGCACCGCGCGGGTCCGGCCGCGGCAGAGCCGCGAGGCCATCAGCAGCGCCTCGACGAGCGCGGAGGCTCCCTCGTACAGCGAGGCGTTGGCGACGTCCAGCCCCGTCAGAAGGCAGACGTGCGTCTGGAACTCGAAGATCGACTGAAGAGTTCCCTGGGACACCTCGGGCTGGTAGGGCGTGTAGGACGTGAGCCATTCCGCGCGATAGAGCATCTGGTCCGCGATGGCCGAGACGTAGTGGTGATAGATCCCGGCGCCCAGGAAAAACGCGGTGTCGCGGGCGTTCGCGTTCTTCGCGGCGAGCGAGCCGAGGAGCCGCCGCACCTCGATCTCGGAGAGCGGCGGCGGCAGATCCGGCGCCATCCGCACCTCCGCCGGGATCGAGGCGAACAGGTCGTCCATCGAGGAGACGCCGATCGCCGCGAGCATCTCGGCGCGGTCGGCGTCCGAGGTCGGGAGGAACTTCAACCCGTCACCGCGCCTTCTCTTCCTGCTGGACGTAGTTCGCGTAGTCCTCCGCCGACATGAGCTTGCCGACCTCCACGTCGGTCGAAAGCTTCATCTTGATCAGCCATCCGTCGCCGAACGGATCGTCGTTCACGATCCCGGGCTCCGAGATCGCGGCCTTGTTGATCTCGACGATCTCGCCCGAGAGCGGCGTGAAGAGCTCCGACACCGCCTTGACCGACTCGACCGTCCCGAACTCCTCGTTAGCATTGAAGACATGGCCGACCTCGGGAAGCTCCAGGTACACGATCTCTCCCAGCTCCTTCTGCGCGTAGTCCGTGATGCCGATCGTGCCGACGTCGCCGTCGATGCGGACCCACTCGTGGCTTTGCGCGTAGTGCAGCTCTTCCGGGTTCACCGCGCCTCCTTAGGTCTTTGCCCGCTTGTAGAACGGGGTCGGGACGACCTGCGCCTTCGCCCCGCGCCCGCGGATGTCGATCTCGATTCCGCTTCCGACCGCGCCGTCCGCCGCCGGCAGCATCGCGAGGCCGATCGGTTTGCCGAGGGTCGGCGAGTGGGTGCCGGACGTGACGACGCCTCCCCCGTGGTCGGTGCGCGCGGGATAGCCGTGACGCGCGATCCCGCGGTCGACCATCTCGAAGCCCACGAGCTTTCGCGCGACCCCCTCGGCCCGCTGCCGCTCGAGAGCGTCCCGTCCGAGGAAGTCGCCCTTCTTCATCTTGACGATCCACCCCAGATCGGCCTCCCAGGGCGTCACGGTGTCGTCGATGTCGTTGCCGTAGAGCGCCATCCGAGCCTCGAGGCGAAGCGTGTCGCGGGCGCCCAGCCCGCACGGGACTGCGCCCTCGGCCCGACCCTCCTCGAGAAGTCCGCGAAAGACAGATTCCGCCCTGTCGGGCGCGAGGTAGATCTCGAACCCGTCCTCCCCCGTGTATCCGGTGCGCGAGACGAGCGCCGGCGCTCCGAAGACCGACGTCTCGAGGAACGCGTAGTAGGCGAGCGTCGCGGGATCCGTCTCCGCCGCCCGGGAGAGGAGCGATGCCGCGCGCGGCCCCTGGACCGCGATGAGCGCGTAGCGCTCGGTCGCGTCCTCCACTCTCGCGCTGCCCTTGGAGTGCGAGCGCGCCCACTCGAAGTCCTTCGGCGTGTTCGAGGCGTTGACGACGAGGAGGTAGGAGTCGGCGGCCTTGCGATACACGAGGAGGTCGTCCACGAACGTTCCCCGCTCCGTGAGGAAGGCGGAGTAGTGACACCGGCCGTCTTCCAGCCGCGCGACGTCGTTCGGCGTCAGCCACTGGAGGCTCGCGAGGGCGTCGGCTCCCGTGACCTCGAGCTCGCCCATGTGGGACACGTCGAAGATTCCGACCCGCTCCCGCACCGCGCGGTGCTCCTCCAGGATTCCGGCATACTGGACGGGCATTTCCCACCCGCCGAAGTCGATCAGCTTCGCGCCGAGCTCCCGGTGAAGGTCGTAGAGAGGTGTGCGTTTGACGGACGCGGGAGCGGTGGCCGGGGCGGACATCCCGCGCAAATTAGCACAGAGGATCGGCACAATTTACGGGAGGGACCGGGGACTAGGGACTCTGGACGGAGGACTCCCGGCGAGGAGTCACAATGCGCGTTTCGCGGCTCCTCCGATCATTGAGCCCGGGCGTTGGCCGTGATTCCGGCCCGCAGGCGCCGGGCTCCAGTCCCGCGGCCCACCGCACCGCGCCCGCCAGGTGCGCGACGAATAACGGCTCCGCATAGCTCTCGCGGGTGTGGCCGCCGGCCGTGTAGATCGCGCGACCTCCCGCGACCTCGTGGCACCACGCGATGGGATGGTCCGCGCCCATGGAGCCGCCCGAGTAGGTTCCTTCATCGAGGGTCGCCAGGACGTGAACCGACGTCCTCGGGCTCGCGCGGAAGTTGTACCACTCGTCGGTGCGGGGCCAGATTTCGGGCAGCGCCGCCGTGGCGGGATGCGCGCGGTCCTCGACGTGGACGGTCGCGGGCTGGATCTCCGGATGTCCCGCGAAGTACTCACCCAGCAGAGACCCGTAGAAGGGCCAGTCGTACTCGGTGTCGCTCGCGGAATGAACTCCGACCCAGCCCCCGCCGGACTCGACGAATCGCTCCAGGGTGGCCTGCCCGTCTCCATCGAGGACGTCGCCCGTCGTCAGCAGGAAGACGACGGCGCGGTAGGCCGCGAGATTCGCGTCGCGGAAAGCCGCGGGATCCTCGGTCGCGTCCACGGCGAAGCCGCCCTCCGCTCCGATCCGGCGGAACGCGGCAACCGCGTCCGGAATCGAGTCGTGCCGGAACCCCGTCGTGCGGGTGAAGGCCAGGACCCGCGCCTCCCCCGAGAAATGGATCGACGCCGGACGGGGCGGGGGCGGCGCGGAACGCAGCATCAGCATGGCCGCCGC